>JBKPAS010000079.1:0-8221 GCA_046744265.1 Actinomycetota bacterium | reverse complement strand
ATGTAGCCCCCAGCCTCGATGATCCGGTCGAAGGCCTGCCGGTCGACCATCAGGTCGCGCAGCACCGGGAAGGCCCGGGCCCGCCACGGCTCGATCCAGATCTCGTCGCCGTCGGAGAACTTGTGCATGTGGAGCTGGCAGGTCGCCGTGCCCCTCTCCGGGCCGTGAGCCTGGCCGTTGATCATCATCCCGCAGCTGCCGCAGATGCCCTCGCGGCAGTCGTGCTCGAAGGCGATCGGCTCCTGGCCCTTCGCGATCAGCCGTTCGTTGACGATGTCGAGCATCTCGAGGAACGACATGTCGGGGCTGATGCCCCGGGCCTCCTCGGTGTAGGTCACCATCTCGCCGGCCTGATCGGGGCCGGCCTGGCGCCAGACGTGCAAGGTCAGATCCATCGAACGGTCCCTCCGGCGGTCTACTTGTAGGACCGCTGGGTCAGCTTCACGTACTCGAAGTCGAGCGGCTCACCGTGCAGGGCGGGCTCGTTGCCCTTGCCGGTCCACTCCCAGGCGCCGACGTAGGCGAACTCGTCGTCGTTGCGCAGGGCCTCGCCGTCTTCCGTCTGGCTCTCCTCGCGGAAGTGGCCGCCGCACGACTCGCGCCGGTGCAGGCCGTCGCGCACCATCAGCTCGGCCAGCTCGAAGAAGTCGGCCACCCGGTGCGCCTTCTCGAGCGACTGGTTGAGCGCCGAGCCGCCGAGCACCCGGACGTCCTTCCAGAACTCCTCGCGCAGCGCGGGGATCTCGGTCAGGGCCTTCTCGAGCCCCGCCTGGTTGCGGGCCATGCCGCAGTGCTCCCACATGATCTTGCCGAGCTCGCGGTGGAAGTGGTCGACCGACCGGGTGCCCTTCACGGCCAGCAGCCGGGCCACGACGTCGCCGACCGACGTCTCGGCCCGGGCGAACGCCGGGTCGTCGGTGGGCACGGGCTTCTGGCCCAGCAGGCCCGACAGGTAGTTGGCCAGCGTGTAGCTGACGACGAAGTAGCCGTCGGCCAGCCCCTGCATGAGCGCCGAGGCGCCCAGCCGGTTGGCCCCGTGGTCGGAGAAGTTGGCCTCGCCGAGCACGAACAGGCCGGGCACGTTGGACATGAGGTCGTAGTCGACCCACAGCCCGCCCATCACGTAGTGGACGGCGGGGTAGATGCGCATCGGGACCCGGTACGGGTCCTCGTCGGTGATGCGCTCGTACATGTCGAAGAGGTTGCCGTAGCGCTCGCGGATCGTGTCCTCGCCGACCCGGCCGATGGCCTCGGAGAAGTCGAGGTAGACGCCGTTCTTGAGCGGGCCGACGCCCCGGCCCTGGTCGACGACGCCCTTGGCGTTGCGCGAGGCCACGTCGCGCGGCACGAGGTTGCCGAAGCTCGGGTACTTGCGCTCGAGGAAGTAGTCGCGCTGGTCCTCAGGGATCTGGTCGGGCGGCCGCGGGTCGTCGCCGTCGAGCGGGACCCAGATGCGCCCGTCGTTCCGCAGCGACTCGGACATCAGGGTCAGCTTCGACTGGAAGTCGTCGGACGCCGGGATGCACGTCGGGTGGATCTGCGTGTAGCAGGGGTTGGCGAACAGCGCCCCCCGCCGGTGCGCCCGCCAGATGGCGGTCGCGTTCGAGTACTTGGCGTTGGTCGACAGGTAGAAGACGTTGCCGTACCCGCCGGTGCACAGCAGCACGGCGTGCGCCGAGTGCGAGGTCACCTGCCCGGTGACCATGTCGCGCACGACGATGCCGCAGGCCACCCCGTCCTTCACGACCAGGTCGAGCATCTCGGTGCGGGTGTGGAGCTTGACCGTGCCCAGGTGCACCTGGTGCATCATCTGCTGGTAGGCGCCGAGCAGCAGCTGCTGGCCGGTCTGGCCCCGGGCGTAGAACGTCCGTGACACCTGGGCGCCGCCGAAGCTGCGGTTGTCGAGCAGGCCGCCGTACTCGCGGGCGAACGGAACGCCCTGGGCGACGGCCTGGTCGATGATGTTCACCGACACCTCGGCGAGCCGGTACACGTTCGACTCGCGGCTGCGGAAGTCGCCGCCCTTGACGGTGTCGTAGAACAGCCGCATCACCGAGTCGCCGTCGCTCTTGTAGTTCTTGGCGGCGTTGATGCCGCCCTGGGCGGCGATCGAGTGCGCCCGGCGCGGCGAGTCGTGGTACGTGAAGACCTTGACGTTGTAGCCCTGCTCGCCGAGCGTGGCGGCGGCCGAGGCGCCGGCCAGCCCGCTGCCCACGATGATGACGTCGAACCGGCGGCGGTTGTTGGGCGCCACCAGCTTCATGTCGAACTTGTGGTTGGTCCACCGCTCGTCGATGGCCCCGATGGGGGTGTTGCTGGCCAGCTCACCGATCACGGGGCGGCCTCCTGGTGCTCGTAGAGCTCGCACGTCTGGATCGCGTTGCCCGACGTGCGGCAGTCGGGATTGTCGTCTGCGCTCACGACGCCGGTCAGCACGGCGATCGGGAAGCTGAGGTTGCCGACCATCACGATGCCCGCGAAACCGGCCGCGAACCCACGCCGCCACGAGTTCCACTTCGGGTTGTTGAGGCCCAGGCTCTGGAACATCGACCAGGCGCCGTGGAAGAGGTGCAGGCCGAGGGCGATGTTGGCGACGATGTAGATCGCGGAGACGGCGGGCCGGTCGAAGCTCGCCACCATGTTGCGGTACACGTCGCCCCGCACGAAGTCGGGGTTGACCGTGCCCCAGGTCAGGTCAGCCAGGTGCCAGAACAGGAAAAGCAGGATGACGACGCCGGTGTACCGCATCGAGCGGCTGGCGGCGTTGGCCGCCTGCCAGTCGCGCCGCGAGATGTAGCCGCCGGCGGCGTGCGCCCGGCGGTTCATCAGCGTCAGCGAGGCGGCGGCGTGCACGTGGAACACGAAGGCGAGCGTGAGCCCCGCCCGCAGCAGCCACAGCGTGACCGTGCGGGGCAGCAGCGGCACGAGCAGCTCCCGGAGGAACTCGCCGTAGTGGTTGATGTCCTCGGCCCCCAGGTACACCTTGAGGTTCCCCACCATGTGGGCGAACACGTAGCCCATCAGCGCGATCCCCGTCAGCGCCATGACCCACTTCTTGCCGACGGCCGAGCGGTAGAACTCGACGGGCCAGGGAGCGGGTCGGCGGCTGCGCGGGTGCACCGGGACGACGGCTCGCCGCTCCATCGTCTGCATCGCTCGATCAGCCTCCAGGAAGGGCTTCGATCTCTCCCAGCGAGACCGTACTCCCCACGCTGAGTCCCGCAGGAAATTGGCCTTGACGCGCCGCTAGCGCTCGCCGCGCCGGGCCCATTCCGACCGCGTCGTGCGCCAGATGCGCTTGACCCCGACCTCGCCGGGCGCCATCGGCCGGTCGGGCTCGTCGCCGACGACCCGGAACCCGAGCTTGGCGGGCACCCGGCCGCTGGCCACGTTCGCCGTGTCGTGGTGGATCTCCACGTGCGTCGTGCCCCGCAGCCGGAAGGCCACGTCGGTCAGCCGCTCGCCGGCCACCGTGGCGTAGCCCCGGCCGGTGTAGTCGACGTGGACCCAGTAGCCGATCTCCCACCCGCCGGGTCCGATGCGGCGCATGAGGCCGCACGAGCCCACGACCCGGCCGGCGGTGAACAGGCCGTAGTTCAGCTCGGTGCGGTCGTCCCACGCCTGCGACCAGCGGTCGAGCAGGGCCCGGCGGTCGACCAGCGACAGCGGCTCGTTGGCGACCCAGGGCATCCACGGGCGGAGGTGGTCGATGCTCTCGGCGACCGCGGTGGCGAGCGCCTCGGCGTCGTCGCGATGCCAGCGGCGGAGGACCAGGTCGCCGGCCTCGATGCGTTCGGGCGGCCGCCGCATGGCTCAGCCCGGCGTGATGGGGGATTCGTCGCCGTTGCGCACGATCGTCGCCGGCGGCTCGTGCAGCACCAGGGCCAGCGACAGCGTGCCCTCGGCGTCGGGAACGACGAACTGCAGCGTCCCCACCCGGGCGCACGCGTCGGCCGGCACGTCGCCGGTCCACCGCCACATGTGCTCGCCGCCCGGCCACGTCAGGCGGGCCGCCACCTTGGCGCGCTCGACGGGCTCGCGCCGGTCGGACACCACGTGCACGTCCAGCGCCAGCGCCTGGCCCGGCATCACGGTCGGGGGCAGGCGGTCGGCCACGACGACGACCGGCCGGCAGGCCTCGCGTAGCGCCTCGTAGCCCAGCTTGGGGACCCGGTCGTGGCCCAGCACCGACCACGACACGGCCGGGTGGGCGTCGGCCAGGTGGAACTGGGCGAACCCGCCCGCCGGCCGGTACTTCAGGCGCCGCAGGACCTCGACCTGCCGGCGGATCACCTCGGCCTGGTAGCGCTGGGTGGCGTCGCGCCACTCGGCGAACGTCTCGAACCCGGCCGGCGGGACGCGCCGGTCGAACACGCCCTTCTGCATGCCGTGGTGCTCGGCTAGCCGGTCCCAGTCGAGGTCGGGCCACCGCTCGGGCTCGCAGAACGCCGCCCCCGGGTCGGACGGCACCGCCTGGGCGCCGAGCTCGCTGACGAACCGCACGAGCTTGGGCATCGCCCGGGCCGCACTGGCCAGGTCGCGCACGTCGCCCCGGTACCAGCCGAAGAACAGGTGCGTGTCGGTGCCGTCGAGCTGGGGGACGTGCGGCAGCACCCCCGAGTGGGCGATCACCGGCCGGGTGCCGTCGGCCTTGTCGAGCGCCCGCTTGACCGAGGCGTCGAGCACCGTCTTGTTCCACGACGGCAGCTGCTGGCCGACCGCGGTGCGCACGGCCAGGCGCCGGGACGCCGCCGGGTCGGACCACACGTCCGGCGGCGTCTCGACCTTCAGCGGCTCGTCGTGCCCGCACCACACCGCGATGGACGGGTGGTGGCCCAGCAGGTCGACGGCCTCGCGGGCCTGGCGCACGGCCTGGTGCCGCACGCCCCTCGTGTAGCCGCGCTGCAGGGGCAGGTCCTGCCAGAGCAGCATGCCCCGCTCGTCGGCCGCGGCGTAGGTCTCGGGCCGGGCCACGTGGGCGTGCAGCCGCAGCAGGTCGAGCCCGGCGTCCTGTGCCAATTCGACATCGCGGGCCAGCTCGTCGGCCGTGGCCTCGCCCAGCGCCATGCGCGTCGGCGCCAGGTTGGCGCCCTTGAGGAACAGGCGCTCGCCGTTGACCGAGCAGATCCAGCGGCGCAGGCGGACCCGGCGCAACCCGGTGCGGAGGCGGCGGTCGTCGCTGACGGCACCGCCGGCGCTGTCATGGTTGCGGCCGTCACCGCTGCCGCCGCCGCTGGCGACCTCGACAGCCACCCGCACGTCGTGGAGGACCGGCGCGCCGAGCGCCCGGGGCCACCACAGGTCCGGGCGCTCGACGGTGACCGTCCACTCGACCTCGTTCGCCCCGGCCGCCAGCGGCTGGTCGAAGCCGTGGTCGAGCGCGCCGAGCTCGGTCCGGACCCGGACCGAGCGGGCGTCGTCGCTGTCCAGCGTCGCTCGGAACGCCACGACCGCCCGCTCGTGCGTCGCCTCGCGGCACAGGACCCGCAGCTTGGCGATGCGCACCGGCCCGGTCTCGGTGAGCCGCACCGGCCGCCAGATGCCGCCCGGGTTCCAGGCCGGGTCGAGGCACTCGCCCTGCTGGAACACGCCGGTGAGGTTGTGCTTGGCGGTCGGGTCGCGCTCGGGGTTGCAGGTCACCTCGACGGCCAGCGCGTGCTCGGCCCGGTCTCGCAGGGCCTCGGTCACCTCGAACGTGTGCGGGACGAAGTAGCCCTCGGTGTCGCCGAGGTAGCCCCCGTCGAGCCAGACGTCCCCCTGGTAGAAGAGGCCCTCGAACGTCAGCCACGCCCGCCGGCCCGCGGCGGGCCGGGGCGCCTCGAACCGGCACCGCTGGAGGAGCGGGCCGTCGGCCTCGGCGAACGCCGGGGTCGAGCGCCAGTGGCCGGGGACCGTGACGGGCTCCCAGCCGGCGTCGTCGAAGTCCGCGGCCTGGTACGAGCGGCGCAGGTCGTCGTCGGCCAGGGCGGCCTGCCACCCCTCGCTGAGCTCCATGGCCCACGCACCCTACTGGCGCCGCCTGGCGAGGGGCGCGGGCCCCTCCCCCCTCTACTTCCTGAGCGACCAGCTCCAGAACGAGGCTCGGCTCGTCGCGTCGTCCGCGGGGGCCGGCGTGGCCGCCGGGTGCTCGCCGCTCACGGTGCGGGGCGTCGGGTGCAGGTAGGCGTGGTGCCGCACGCCCACCAGGTCGGCGGCCAGGGTCAGGCACGCCGACGCGTCGGGCAGGTCGCGGTGCCAGTCGCCGGGCATCGAGTTGGACCCGTCGCGCAGCCCGACGAGCGCGGCGGCCGCGGCCCGCACGGCCGGCTGGGTGAGCGGCGCCAGCTGGGGGATCAGCTCGGTCACCCCGGCGGGCTGGGCGAGCGCCCACACCCCGGTGGCCAGCGCGTCGAGGTGGGGCTCGCCGCACAGCGCCGGGGCGGTGGCCGTGCGGGGGACCGGCTCGCCGGTGACCGCCGCGACCGCCTCGTCGGCGGGGCGCCCGGCGAACAGCTCGGCCGCCAGCTCGACGTAGGTGACGCAGGGGGACAGGGCGTGGCCGGACACGCCGGACGCCCGGGCGAGCTGCAGGGCGTCGGCCGCCAGCGTGCTGCTGAACGGCCGGACGATGGCCACCGGGAGCAGCCAGGCCGGCGCCGGCACGCCGTCCTGCCGTTGGGCGACCTCGAGCGGGGCTGCGTCGCCGTTGCGGGACACGTAGCCCGTGGCGAGCTCGATCAGCGCGGCCGTGACCGGGCCCCGCGGGCAGAACCCCTCGGGATGCCAGCTCTCGCCCGCGGCAGCGGCGAGGAGGCCGCCGGCCGCCCGGACGTGGCCGGCAGGGGGTTCCCAGTCGGTGGTCACCGGCGGTGCGCCTCCAAACCCTGATCGGACCAAGCTGAGGACGGACCCGTCTCCCGAGCCCGCGTCGGGAAACTGACGGCTAGAGTTCATTTAACAATTGCTGTATAAACATTACTACATGAACAAATTGTTGGCTGCAAGGGCCGATCCAGCGGCGGCAATCGGGGGGACGGGGGTGTACGAGGCTTCTCCGACGGTCTGGCGGCGGTGGCTGGCCGCCGAACTGCGGCGGCTGCGCGCCGAGTCCGGGCTCGACCAGAAGCAGGTGGCCAAGGCGCTGCGGTGCACGGTCACCAAGGTGTCGTACTTCGAGAACGCCCAGCGTCCGGTCGTGCCGCGCGACCTCGACGAGGTGCTGCTGCCCCTGTACGGCGTCCCCGAGCAGCGCTGGCCCGAGTACCTCGACGCCGCCCGCCGCTCCCGCGAGAAGGGCTGGTGGGAGGTCTACGACGACGACGTCCTGCCCGAGTGGTTCTCGCGATTCGTCGGGCTCGAGCAGGGCGCGTCCGGGCTGCGGACCTACGACCCCCAGACGGTCTGCGGGCTGCTCCAGACACCCGAGTACGCGGCCGAGGTGATCAGGTGCGCGTCGGCCGGGTTCACCGAGAACCAGATCACCCAGCGGGTCGAGCTGCGCACCCGCCGGCAGGCAGCGCTGACCCGGGCGGTCGACCCGCTCGAGCTGTGGGTCGTGCTCGACGAGGCCGCCCTGCGGCGGGTCGTCGGCGGCCCGGCCGCCATGCGGGCCCAGATCGAGCACGTGATCGAGGCGAGTGAGCGGCCCAACGTCACGGTCCAGGTGCTGCCGTTCGACCGGGGGGCGCACGCCGGCATGGCCGGCAGCTTCACGATCCTCGACTTCCCCTGGTCGACCGATCCCGGCGTGGTGTTCGTCGAGAGCGGGTGGTCGGTCGGCGTCTACTTCGAGCAACCGCACGAGGTCCGCGACCAGAGCCTGGCGTTCCGCAAGCTGGCCGACCTGGCGCTGCCCCCGGCCGAGTCCGTCGAGGTGATGGTGGAGGCGCAGCGGGCCCTGACCTAGGCCAAGTCCCGCTGGGCGATAGCGGACGATAGGTTGGCGCCCATGCCCGAATCTCCCCGCCCCACGACCTTGGGAGAGCTCCGGGCGTCGGGCTGGCGCCCGACGTCGGTGAAGGACGAGATCCGCCGCAACGCGATCGCCCACATCTCGGCCGGCCAGCCGCTGGTCACCAGCGTGCTGGGCTACGACGAGACGGTCCTGCCCCAGCTCGAGAACGCGCTGCTGGCGGGCCACGACGTGATCTTCCTCGGCGAGCGGGGCCAGGCCAAGACCCGTATCATCCGCAGCCTCACCGAGCTGCTCGACGAGTGGCTCCCCTGCATCGCCGGCTCGGAG
>JBKPAS010000029.1:0-4893 GCA_046744265.1 Actinomycetota bacterium | reverse complement strand
GGTCGTACAGGCCCAGGATCTGCCGCCAGTCGGTCGCCTCGATCGAGGGCGCCTCGGAGTGGACCGCGTTGATGGCCGCCTGCAGCTGGTAGGGACCGGGCCGGTCGCGGCGCAGGCAGTGCCGCACGAGGGCCTTCCCCTCGGCGATCAGGGTCCGGTCCCAGCGGTTGCGATCCTGCTCGGCGAGCCGGACGAGCGAGCCGTCGGCGGCGAAGCGGGCCGTCCGGCGCGACTCGGTGAGGAGCAACAACGCGAGCAGACCGAGGACTTCGGGCTCGTCGGGCATGAGCGCGGCGACGATCCGGGCGAGCCGGATCGCCTCGCTACGCAGGTCGGCGGCCCCGCTCCACCCGGCGTCCGACCCGGCGTTGTAGACGAGGTACAGGACCGCCAGCACGGGCCGGAGGCGGTCGACCAGCTCGGCCTCGCTCGGCACCCGGTAGGGAATGCGGGCGGCCTTGATCTTGTGCTTGGCCCGGACCAGACGCTTGGCCATCGTGGCCTCGGGGACGAGGAACGCCGCCGCCACCTCCGCCGTGGTGAGCCCGCCCAGCAGGCGCAGCGTGAGCGCGATCTGGGCCTCGGTCGCCAGGGCGGGATGGCAGCACGTGAAGATGAGGCGGAGCCGGTCGTCATCCACGGGACCCACCTCGTCGCGGTCGTCGGGGGAGTTCCCGGAGGGCTCGCCGGAGCGCTCGTCGAGCCGGTCCAGGTCCGCCGCCTGCCGGCGCAGCTCGCGGCCCCGAGCCTCCCGGCGCAGGCGGTCGATGGCCCGGTTGCGGGCCGTCGTCGTGATCCACGCCCCGGGGTTCGGCGGCAGGCCATGGCGGGTCCACGCCTGCAGGGCGCCGGCGAACGCCTCCTGCACGGCGTCCTCGGCGAGGTCGATGTCGCCGAATGCCCGGATGAGGCTGGCCACCGACCGGCCGTACTCCGCCCGGAAGATGCGCCCGACGGTGGCTTCGTCCATCTGGGACAACGGCAACGTCAGTGGGCGGTGTCCATGAACGGCCACACCTCGATGGGCGCCTCGATGCAGGCCGTCACTTTCGAGGCCCAGCCCAGGGCGGCATCGAGATCGGGAGCCTCGACGATGTAGAAGCCGGCGATGTGCTCCTTCGACTCGACGAAGGGGCCGTCGGTGGTCACGACGTCACCGCCCGACACGCGCACGACGGTCGCCGTCCCCGGGTCGTGGAGCCGTCCCGAGAAGAACCAGGCTCCCGTCGCCTTCATCTCGTCCTCGACCTGGCTGAGCCGCTTCCACCGCTGCTGCATCTCGGCCTCGGACGCCTCGGTCGCCTCGGACGCCGGCTCGCCGGCCTCGCCCTCCACCACGTGGGTCGACAGCAGGTACTTGGCCATTCGGGGATCTCCTCACGCACGGGGCGGGCACGTCCCGCCGCTCTACCTCACTACGAACGGCCCCCGCCCGTATGGACAACTGGACAACAATCCGCCCATGGGCAGCGGCTGACCGCTACGAGTCGCCGGCGACGAGCTGGTCCATCAGCTCGCCGGTCGTGTCGGTGGCCACTGGGTCGGCGTGGCGGTGGATGACCTTCCACTCGCCCCCCTCGCGGCGGAACACGGTCGTGGCCCGCAGCGTGTAGGGAAGCGGTCGCCCGCCGTTGAGCGACGCCGTCGTGTGCTCGAAGGCCACCGCGTAGGCGAGGTCACCGCTGGCGCCTGCGGCGACGAGCTCGTTCCGGAACGACACGCAGTTCGAGAAGGTCGACCCGAGCCGGTCGAAGATCGGTTCGATCGCCGCCCACCCGGTCGCGCCCAGCGCTGCGCCGAAGAGCGTGACCGGGTCGGCGTGGGACCACATCGCCTTGCGTGGCGCCGCGTCGCCGTTGTGCAACGCCGTCTCCACGTCGTGCAGCCGAGCCATCGTCGTGTCGAGGAAGTCCTCGGTCTCGGTCATCACGCCCACCCTTCGCACCCTGGATTAGACACGGTGTCTAATAAGATAGACTCGGAGTATGATTCCGGGCTGTGGCCGATGTCAAGAGGCGCCCGTACCGGACCGGCATCCGCCGGGGCGACGCTCCCGCCCTGGTCTGCGAGGCGGCGTCGCGGCTATTCGCCACCAAGGGGTACCTGGCGACATCGATCGAGGACATCGCTGCCGAGGCGGGCGTGGCCCGGCCCACCGTGTTCACCGCCGTCGGGCCGAAGCCGGTCATCCTGCGGACGGTCGTCGACCAAGCGCTGGCGGGTGACGACGCACCGGTCCCGATCGCCGACCGGCCCTGGTGGCGCGAGGCGATCGAGGAGCCCGACCCGGTCCGGTCGATCGAGCTGTACGCCCGGAACATGTGCCGCATCTCCGGGCGGGCCGGGCTGGTGCTTCGGGCGCTCGAGACCGCGGCGTCGATCGACCCTGACGCCGCCGGGGTGTGGGCGCGCTTTCAGCGCCAGCGACGGGACGGACTGAACGAGTTCGCCGTGGCCCTGGCGCAGAAGACGAGTGCGCTTCGGTGCGACGAGGACACCATCACCGACACGATGTGGATGCTGGCTCCGGACGCCTATCTACGCCTCGTGCACGACGCCGGGTGGCCCGTCGAACGGTTCCAGGCGTGGCTCGCCGACCTCCTCCAACGCCTGTTCGTCGAATGACGGTCCCGAGCGCTTACTCGCCGGGGTACTCGGCGTCGGTGACGTGGTCGCCCCAGGTGGCAGGCCCCTGGGTGATGGAGATGTGGGTCATGAGATGGTCGTGGGCGGCACCGTGCCAGTGCTCGTGGCCGTCGGGGGTGACGTGCACGTCACCCGGGCGCAGCTCGACGACCGGCTCGCCGCGGGACTGGACAAGACCTCGACCGTCGGTGACGTAGAGCGTCTGCCCGCCGGCGTGGGAGTGCCACGCCGTGCGCGCCCCGGGGGTGAAATGCACGGCGAGGACGTTCAGCTGCGAGTCGCCTTCGGGCAGGACGATGGGGTCGAGCCACACGTCGCCGGTGAACCACTCGGCGGGACCCTTCATCGTGGGCTTCTTTGGCTGGACGTCCACGGCTTCTCCTAGATCAGCTGCGCGCGCTCGGACGGACTCGAACTCCCACCTCCTGATTCGTCGCACGTAGATGTTACGGGGTTAGGTCAGGCCGCCGGATCGCGCGCATCTTCTGATCGAATCGGGGTAGGCCCGCGTCCATGGCCCGAACGATGACGCGACACGACATCGAAGGCGTCACCCGTCGATGGGAGGAGGCGCTGGCCGCCCACGACGTCGATGCCCTCGTCGCCACGTAGACGCCGGCAGGTCGGCCACCACAGCGCGGCCGCCGCACGAGTCGGCGCGGCGCTGGCGACGAGCACCTTCGCTGAGGTGAGCGCGCTCGGAGGGACTCGAACCCCCAACCTTCTGATCCGTAGTCAGATGCTCTATCCAATTGAGCTACGAGCGCAGGGCTGGACGAGAGAGCCTACCGCGGGCGGCAGGCCCCACCCAACCACTCGCTAGCTCGGGGGCAGCGGCGGAGCCGGGGGCTCGTCGATCGCGACCGCCCGGATGCGGTTGTACATCTCGTCTGGCACACCGGCGCGCCGCCACCAGTCGATCGCCGGGACATCGGTCTCGAGCGCTCGCGCCAGGGCGAGCTCACCGCCGCACGCTCGGATGGCCAGTTCCAAAAGGTGCTGGTCCACGTCGACCATGATGCCGCCGGGCCCTGCGGCTCAGAAGTCACTCCCGGCGCATTTCACGCCGTCGTGGCACGTATTCACCGATCGGACCCAGCCGTGACATCAGCCCGCAACAAAGCCGCCCATCCGACTATAGGACCGCGCGGAGAGCGTGGTCAGGTGCTTCGGCAGTCGCGGAGGCCCACGCGGCGGTGGCGAAACGGAATGCCCTGGCGGGCACTGTGCACCTGTCCTACGGCGACGACTCCGCCGAGGAGTACGTCATGCAGTTGACCGCCGACCTCGCCATCCACGGGTGGGATCTCGCGAGGGCCACCGGCCAGGACGATGCGCTCGACGGCGAGGTCGTCGAGCTGCTCCTTCCGTGGACGGAAGCCAAGACCGACATGTGGGCCGGCATGGGCCTGTTCGCGTCACGGGTCGACGTGGGCGACGATGCGCCCGGCGACGTCCGCCTGTTGGCCGTGATGGGTCGCCGGGCCTGAACCTTCGCCGCCGCCACGCTCACCGTGACCATGATCGGCTTCCCCGGAACCGGCCCGGGGGGCGCCGTCATCCGTCGCCTCGACGGGCTAGCTTCTGGGCGTGTTGGGGTCGGGTTGGGGAGAAGCGGTGCGTCGCCGGACGCCCGTCTCCTGGCGGGGTGTGGGGCTCGTCGTGGCAGTGTGGATGCTCGCGACGGCGTGTGGCGGGGGCGAGCGCGGCGGCGACGAGGTGCAGGCGGCATCGGGGGTCTACCTCCTGCGGTGTGTCGGTCGCTCGATCGCCTCGACGAGACGGAGGAGGCCCTGAGGGCGCCGGAGGTGTTCGCGCTCGATCAGGCGTCGTTGGCCGAGGTGCTCGAGGGACGCCGGGAGCTGTTGACCGAGCTCGCCGAGCAGACGCATGGCGAGTTGCAGACGCTGTTGGAGGAACGGGCTCTGGCACAACCCGCCGTCGATGGGGCGATGCTCGACTCCTGGGACGAGGAGCGGGCCCGCGTCGTCGAGGAGCACAACGTCGCCTGGCTCGAGGAGGTCATCGGCACCGAGCTGAGGCGGGACGATGGCCAGGAGATCGATCTCCCGGAGTTCTGGCGGACCACCCAGGCCGGCCATGAGCGCCTCGTCGTGGGGTGCCGCGCTCCCGAGATGGCGGACGGGCCCGAGCAGGAGACGAGCCAGGACCCGCCACCGGGCCGGCTGGCCTTCTACCGGCCCCCAGGTCGAGCGTCGACCGACGAGGGCGGGAAGACCGTCGTGA
>JBKPAS010000133.1:0-4292 GCA_046744265.1 Actinomycetota bacterium | reverse complement strand
GGCCTGGCCGTGGCCCGCCGGCACCGCGTCGACTTGTCGTTCCTGGTCGGGGCCGGCCTGGCGCTGACGGTCGCCACCTTCGCCCTGGCGTTCGCTCCCACCCTGCCCCTGGCGTTGGCGGCGGCCGTGCCGGTCGGGTTCACGTCGATCTTCCTCATCTCGGGGTCGAGCGCCGCGGTGCAGATCGCGTCCGACCCGTCGATGCGGGGGCGGGTGCTCGCCCTGCTGGCCATGCTGTTCCTGGGTTCGACGCCGATCGGCAGCCCGATCATCGGCTGGGTGTCCGACGTGTCCAGTCCCCGCATGGGCGTCGCGCTCGGCGGCATCGCCACCGGCGTGGCCACGCTGTGGACGGCCCGGCGGATGCGGTCGGTCCGGCGCGGCGCTGCGCCGGCCGCGACGGGCGAGCGCGAGCGGGAGCCGGTGGCCGCCTGACGTTCGGGACACGAGGCCGGCTATGGCCATCCGTTCCCCGCCCCCGAGGCTGTCACCGGGCTGACATCCCCGGGGGCGGGTTGCGACCGGCGTGATTCGGCCCACGTGAGCCCAGCCTGCGCGTCCGGCTCGTGGGGCAGACCGAGGGCCCGCTCGGCCACGATGTTGCGCTGCACCTCGCCGGTCCCGCCGCCCACGGTGAGCGCGGGGGCGAACAAGAAACCGTAGTGCCACAGGCCCGCCGGCGCCCCGAGGGGCCCGGCCTCGGTGAGCATGCCGGCCGGACCGGCCAGGTCCTTGGCCAGCCGGAACACCCGCTGGCCGTGCTCGTCGGCCAGGACCTTGCGGATCGACGCCTCCGGTCCGGGGGCCTCGCCCCGCACCTGGGCGCTGATCGTGCGCAGCCGGACCAGCCGCAGCACCTCGGCCTCGGTGTGCAGGCGGGCCAGCCGGTCGCGCAACACCGGGTCGGTGACGCCGCCCCGGCTGCGGACCAGCTCGACGAGGTCCCCGGCGCTCGGACCCTGGCCCCACAGCGCGCCGCCCGACGACAGCGACACCCGCTCGTTGGCGAGGGTGACCTTGGCCAGGTCCCACCCCTGGCCCTCGGCCCCGACCAAGTTGCCGGCGGGCAGCCGGACGCCGTCGAGGAACACCTCGTTGAACATGTGGGCGCCGGTCATCTCGGCGATCGGCCGGACCGTGATGCCCGGCGCGTCCATCGGGCACACGAAGTACGAGATGCCCCGGTGCTTGGGGACGTGGGGGTCGGTCCGGGCGATGAGGATGCCGTAGCGGGCGACGTGGGCGAGCGACGTCCAGATCTTCTGGCCGGTCACGACCCACTCGTCGCCGTCGCGCTCGGCCCGGGTGGACAACGAGGCCAGGTCCGACCCGGCGTCGGGCTCGCTGAACAGCTGGCACCAGATGTCGTCGCCGGCGAGCAGGGGCGGCAGGTAGCGCCGCTGCTGGTCCTCCGTGCCGGCGTGCAGCAGGGTGGGGCCGGCCCAGCCGATGCCGATGGGGTTCACCGGGCGGCGGACCTGCGTGTTGCGCAGCTCGTCGTCGATCACGAGTTGGTGGACGGGGTCGGCGTCGAGGCCGTAGGGCTTCGGCCAGTGGGGCGCGACCAGGCCGGCCTCGGCCAGCAGGCGGCCGGTGGGGTTCGGGTGGTCGGCGAGCCAGTCCCGGACGGCTCGGCGCCGGGGGTCGTCGTCGAGCGGAAGGTCGAAGTCCATGTCCGTTGCGTAGCGCGTAAACCGTCGCGACCTGGGACCTTTCTCGCTTCGGCGGGCACCAGCTACCCTCCGTCATTGACCGGCAGGTCAACGCCGCCCAAGCCACCACGAGGGGGTACCCCATGCCGGGCTGGAACTTCGCCGACGTCTGGGAGATCGTCGCCGAGCAGATCCCGGACGCGCAGAGCCAGGTCCAGGGCGACCGCCGCCTGACCTGGGCCGAGTTCGACCGTCGGGCCAACGGGGTCGCCCACACGCTGCTCGAGCGTGGCGCCGCCGAGCAGGACAAGGTGGCCCAGTACCTCTACAACTGCCCCGAGTACATCGAGTCGATGTTCGGCTCGTTCAAGGCGGGCCTCGTCCCGATCAACACCAACTACCGCTACCAGGACGACGAGCTCGTCTACCTGTGGGACAACGCCGATTGCGTGGCGATCGTGTTCCACGGCGTGTTCACGCCGACGATCGAGCGCATCCGCGACCGGGTGCCGCGCATCACGACCTGGCTGTGGGTCGACGACGGAAACGGGCCGTGCCCCGACTGGGCGATCCCTTACGAGGACGCCGCCGCCTCGCACCCCGAGCGCACCATGCCCCCGTGGGGCCGCAGCGGCGACCAGCTGCTCATGACCTACACGGGCGGCACGACCGGCATGCCCAAGGGCGTCATGTGGCGGCAGGACGACCTGTTCCGCACGCTCGTGTCGCAGATGAACCCGCTCTACCGCGACGCCGAGGCCGATCCCGGGCTCGTCCGCCAGAGCGTCACCCAGGCGGGGCCGGTCGGCCTGCCCGCCTGCCCGCTCATGCACGGCACCGGCCTGTACACGCAGCTCATCGTCCTGTCGCTGGGCGGCAGCACGGTCACCCTCGTGTCCCGCCGCTTCGACGTCGAGGAGATGTTCGACACCATCGAGCGCGAGCGGGTCAACCAGATCGCCATCGTCGGCGACGCCTTCGGGCGCCCGATGCTCAAGGCGCTCGACGAGAACCCCGGCCGGTGGGACATCGCCAGCCTGTTCCTCGTCGCCTCGTCCGGCGTCATGTGGAGCGAGCAGAACAAGCAGGGCCTGCTCAAGCACCACCCGGGCATGCTGCTCGTCGACGCGTTCTCGTCGTCCGAGGCGGTGGGCATGGGCACGTCGGTGTCGTCGGGCGCGTCCACCGAGCACACCGGGAAGTTCCGGCTCGGTGACAACACGATCGTGGTGACCGACGACGGCCGGCGCGTCGAGCCCGGGTCCGGCGAGATCGGCCGGGTGGCGGTCGGCGGCTTCCAGCCCATCGGCTACTACAAGGACCCCGAGAAGACCGCGGCGACGTTCATCGAGATCGACGGGCACCGCTACTCGTGCCCCGGCGACTACGCCGTGGTCGAGGCCGACGGCAGCCTCACGCTGCTGGGACGGGGCTCGGTGGTCATCAACACGGGCGGCGAGAAGGTCTTCCCCGAGGAGGTCGAGGAGGTCCTCAAGACCCACGCGGCCGTGCGCGACGCCGTGGCGGTGGGCATCCCCGACGAGAAGTTCGGCGAGGCCGTCGCGGCGGTGGTCGAGCCGGCCGACGGAGCCACCGTCGACCCGGCCGAGGTGATCGCCCACGTCCGCAGCAAGCTCGCCGCCTACAAGGCGCCCAAGCAGGTCTTCGTGGTGCCGACGATCGGCCGGGCGCCGAACGGCAAGGTCGACTACAAGCGGCTCAAGGCCGAGGCCACCGAGCGCCTCGCCGAGCGGGCGAACAGCGCGTGACGATGCGGTAGCCGCGCGGCGACGCGCCGCGGTCGATGTGTTCGGGGGGTCGGCGGGGGTACCGTTCCGTCGTGTCCGACCTGCCGGGCGTGCCGCTCCCGATACCGCTACCGGAGACCGCCGAGCCGCCGCCGCGGCCCGAGCCCGACCCGCCCCGGCCAGCACGCCACCGGTTCCACCAGACGCTCGACGACATCGACATCAAGGTCCGCCGCCTGTTCGCCCTCGTCAGCGAGGGGGTCGCCGCCGCCACCGACGCGCTGCTGGCCGGCGACACCGAGGCCGCCCGCCGCCTGACCGACCGCGACCCGGTGCTCGACCAGCTCGAGCACGACCTCGAGCAGCTCACCGAACGCGAGCTGCTCATGGAGTCGCCGATGGGCGGCGACATGCGCTATCTCGTGTCGGTGCTGCGGGTGGTGCCCGAGCTCGAGCGGAGCGGTGACCTCGCCGACCACATCGCCCACCGGGCGGCCACCGGGCTGGCGCTGCGGCTGACTCCGGCCGTGCGGGGGCTGGTGGCGGAGATGGGCAGCACCTGCGCCACCATGTGGCAGGCCGCGGCCGAGGCGTGGGCCGAGCGCGACGGCACCGCCGCCGCCCGGCTCGACCAGGTGGACGACCGGCTCGACGACCTGCACGACCGGCTCTGCAACGACCTGCTGACGGCCGACCTGGCGCTGGCCGACGCGCTGCAGACGACCCTCGTCGCCCGCTTCTACGAGCGCCTGGGCGACCACGCGGTGCACGTCGCCGAGCGGCTGGCGTACCTGGCGCCGACGCGGTCCTCCTGAGCCATCGGCGTCCGCCTGATCCCCACCGACGACGCCTTCTTCGCCCGTTCGACGACTCCGCGGCGAACGTCGTCGAG
>JBKPAS010000019.1:0-4968 GCA_046744265.1 Actinomycetota bacterium | reverse complement strand
GTGGGCGAGAACTTGACCGCGACCGTCGTCGCCTGCCCGGGCGGCAGGACGACCGAGGAGTCGTCGTCGAACTGGTCGGAGAACATGGCGGCGTCCGGACCGGCGATGCCGACCGACTCGATCGTCAGGTCGCCGGACTCGGCCACGTTGGTGATCGTGAGCTGCTGGGTCGACGACTGGCCGACCGTCGTCTGGGGGAAGACGAGCGACGCGGGCGACGGCTGCCCGTTGCCGCTCGCCGGCGTGCAGGCCGTGAACCCGGCCGCCATGGCCCCGACCAGGGCCAACACCACGCACGCTCTCCGGCGCGACCTCCGCTCTGACCAACCGAGGTCCATCCGCCATCTCCCAATTTTCAGGAGGCGAGGAGTGGCGCCGCCCCCTCACGGCGACCGCCCGCTGCCCGTCCAACCTGGTCCGCTCTTGGGTCCTATCGTGGCCGTCAAGAGCGGGCGCGCGCCAGTCGATCACGCTCTGCGTGGGGATCGTGCTGCTGTCAGTGGCAGTGGGGCGGGCGCGGCAGCGCCTCGGCGGCGGCCTCGGCAGCCCCGGTCGGGGCGCGCAACTCGCCGGCGGCCCGGCGCGCCACCAGGTCCGCGAGGACGGCCACGGCGATCTCGTGGTGCTCCACGCGGCCGAGGTCGACGCCCGCGGGCGCGTGCACCCGGTCGAGCGCGTCCTGCGGGACGCCCCGGTCGCCGAGCACGCCGAGCACCTCCTTGGCCCGCTGCGTCGACGCCACGAGCCCGACGTAGCCGGCGTCGGTCGCGAGCGCCGCCTGCAGGGCGTCCTCGTCGTAGTGGCCCTGCGTGGCCACGACGACGCAGGTTCGGCGGTCGACCGGCACAGGGGTCAGGTCGAGGGTCGTGAGCACCGGGACCCCGTCGGGCGCGTCGAGCGCCGCACCATCGTCGTCGACGATCGTGGCCGCCCACCCGAGCGTGCGCGCCAGCGCGGCGAGGGTCACGACCGCCGGCGACCGGCCGATCACGACGACCTGCGGCGGCGGCAGCTGGGGGTCGAGGTAGACCTCGAGCGCGCCGTCGCTCGCGCAGGCCATCGGGAAC
Organism: Actinomycetota bacterium; assembly: GCA_046744265.1. Lineage (GTDB taxonomy): Bacteria > Actinomycetota > Acidimicrobiia > Acidimicrobiales > VFJN01 > DATCLS01. Next base: position 3,901 of record JBKPAS010000019.1, on the reverse strand, counting down.
GAGCGCGCCCCCTCGGGAAGCGCCTGGTCGTCGGTCGAGCCCATGACCAGCAACCGTGGCACGCCGTCGTCCAGCGCGAGCAGCGCCTCGCGCACGACGGTCGGCTCGGCGCAGGCGCCGCCCAGCCAACCCCGCAGCGTGCCGTCGGGCAGCACCAGGGCCGCCGCCCCCGGGCGGCCCGACGACGGGCGCCGCGCCCACACGACCGTGGCCAGGACGAAGGGCTCGCGCCGGCGGGCCAGGTCCGCCGCCAGCTCGAGCACCTGCGGGGTCATACGGAGACCCTCACCCCTCGGCGTCCTGGATGGCGGCCCACACCTTGTGGGGCAGGACCGGCATGTCGATGTTGCGGACCCCCAGGTGCGCCAGCGCGTCGATCACCGCGTTGACGTACGCCGCGGGCGATCCGACCGTCGCCGACTCGCCGACGCCCTTGGCGCCGATGGGATGGTGCGGCGACGGGGTCACGGTCTCGCCCAGCTCGAAGCGCGGTGTCTCCCAGGCGGTCGGCACGAGGTAGTCCATGAAGTTCGAGCCGATGCAGTTGCCCTCGTCGTCGAACGTGATGAACTGCATGTTCGCCATGGCGAACCCCTCGGCGAGCCCGCCGTGGATCTGCCCCTCGACGATCATCGGGTTGATCCGCACCCCGCAGTCGTCGACCGCGACCATCCGCAGCACCTTCCACTGGCCGGTCTCGGCGTCGACCTCGACGACCACGACGTAGCTGCCGAACGGGTAGGTCATGTTCGGCGGGTCGTAGTAGTGGACGCCTTCGAGGCCCGGTTCGAGGTCGTCGGGGAAGTTGGTGTAGGCGGCGAAGGCGACGTCCTGGATCGTCACGCCCTGGGTCGGCGTGCCCTTGACGAAGAAGCGCCCGGGCTCCCACTCGAGGTCGTCCTCCGACGCCTCGAGCAGGTGCGCGGCGATGATGCGGGCCTTGTCGCGCAGCTTGCGCGCCACGGCCGCGGTCGCCGCCCCGCCCACCGGGGTGCTGCGCGAGGCGTAGGTGCCGAGGCCGTAGGGCGTGTTGTCGGTGTCGCCCTCCTGCACGATGACGTCGGTCGCCGGGATGCCCAGCTCGTTGGCGACGATCTGGGCGAACGTCGTCTCGTGGCCCTGGCCCTGGCTGCGGACGCCCAGCTTCAGGATCGCCTTGCCGGTCGGGTGGACCCGCAGCTCGGCCGAGTCGAACATCTTGATGCCGGCGATGTCGAACTCCTTGTGGTTGCCGGCGCCCACCACCTCGGTGAAGGTGGCGAGCCCGATGCCGAGCAGCCGGCCCTGCTCGCGGGCCGCAGCCTGCTCGCGGCGCAGGTCGTCGTAGCCGACGCGGTCGAGCGCCTGGCGCAGCGCCCGCGGGTAGTCGCCGGAGTCGTACACGAAGCCGGTCGGCGAGCGGTACGGGAACTGCTCGGGGCGCACGAAGTTGCGCATGCGCAGCTCGGCCGGGTCGGTGCCCAGCTCGTACGCGGCGTTCTGGACGAGGCGCTCGATGAGGAACGACGCCTCGGTCACCCGGAACGAGCACCGGTAGGCCACCCCGCCGGGCGCCTTGTTGGTGTACGCGCCGTCGGCCACCACGTGGGCGGCCGGCAGGTCGTACGAGCCGGTCACGATGTGGAACAGCCCGGCCCGGAACTTCGTCGGCTGGGCATCGGCGTAGAACGCCCCGTTGTCGGACACGAGGTTGACCCGCAGCCCGAGCATCGTGCCGTCGCGCCGGAGGGCGAGCTCGCCGTGCATGTGGTAGTCGCGGGCGAACCCGGTGGAGATGAGGTTCTCGGACCGGGACTCGACCCACTTGACCGGCCGGCCGATCACCAGCGAGGCGGCTGTGGCCACGACGTAGCCCGGGTAGATCGGCACCTTGTTGCCGAACCCGCCGCCGATGTCGGGCGAGACGATGCGAATGTTCTCCTCGGGCAGCCCGGCCACCATCGCGAACAGCGTGCGGTGGGCGTGCGGTGCCTGGGAGGTCATGTAGACGGTGGCGTGGCCGGTCGCCGGGTTGACGTCCGCCACGCACCCGCAGGTCTCGAGCGGCGCCGGGTGCGAGCGGGGGTAGTGGGTGTCGAGCGCGACGACCACGTCAGCGTCGGCGAATGCCCGCTCGGTGGCGGCCTGGTCGCCGGCCTCCCACCGGTAGCAGCGGTTGTCGGCCTGCCCCTCCTTGTCGTCGCGGATCAGCGGCGCCGAGGGGTCGAGGGCCCGCACGGGGTCGACGACGGCGGGCAGCACCTCGTAGTCGACCTCGATCAGCTCGAGGGCGTCCTCGGCGACGTAGGGGTCCTCGGCGATGACCGCTGCGACCTCTTGGCCCTGGAACCGGATCTTGTCGGTGGCGAGGACCGCCTGGGTGTCGCCCGACAGCGTCGGCATCCAGGCGAGGTTGTGGGCGGCCAGGTCCTGCCCCGTGATGACGGCCACCACGCCCGGGTGGGCCTGCGCGGCGGACGTGTCGATCGAGACGATGCGGGCGTGGGCCACCTGGCTGCGCAGGATCGCGGCGTGCAGCATGCGCGGCAGCGTGATGTCGTCGAGGTAGCGCCCGGCGCCCTGGACGAACCGGTCGTCCTCCTTGCGGCGCAAGGAGTGGCCGACGCCCCCGATCTCGGGAGGCGTGGTGGGCGACGTCGCCTGGTCGATCGCAGCCATGTCCTGCTCCTCAGCTCGTCGGGGCACCCTCGGTCGTCGCGGCGTTCGCCGTGTCCGCCGTGTTCGCCGCGTCAGCGGCCCAGCGCACCGCCTTGACGATGTTCATGTAGCCCGTGCACCGGCAGAGGTTCCCCGAGATCGCCCAGCGGATCTCGTCCTCGCTCGGGTCGGGGTTGCGGTCGAGCAGCGCTCGGCTGACCAGCATCATCGCCGGGGTACAGAACCCGCACTGCAGGCCGTGGCACTCCTTGAAGGCCTGCTGCACGACGTCGAGCTCGCCGTCCCGGCGCAGGCCCTCGACCGTGGTGATCGATCGCCCGTCGGCCTGGACGGCGAACATCGTGCACGACTTCACCGGCACCCCGTCGAGCAGCACGGTGCACACGCCGCAGCTGGTCGTGTCGCAGCCGATGTGCGTGCCGGTGAGCCCCGCCCGGGTGCGGACGAAGTCGGCGAGCAGGACCCACGGCTCGACGTCGAAGCCGCGCTCCTCGCCGTTGATGGTGACGGTGATCTCCATGCCGGCCCCCCTCACGGCCTTCATGCCGCCTGGGCCAGGTCGAGCGCCTGGCGCAGGCCGCGGCGGACGAACACCCGCACGATGTTGCGCTTGTACTCGGCCGGGCCCCGGACGTCGCTCTTCGGGCTGGACGCTTGTGCCGCCAGGTCGGCCGCCTCGGTGAACAGCTCGTCGCTCGGCTGCTCGCCCTGCAGGACCCGCTCGGCGTCGGCGGCCGCCAGGTTGGTCGGGGCCACCGAGGTCAGCGCCACGCCGGCGGCGGCGATGCGCCCGCCGTCGTCGAGCTCGAGGTGCGTGGCGACCGCGACGGTGGCGTAGTCGCCCACCTTGCGCTCGAGCTTGAGGTAGGCGCCGCCCGTGCGGCGGGCGGGGATGGGGACCCTGACCTCGGTGAGTAGCTCGTCGGGCCGCAGGCTCGTCGTGAACATGTCGACGATCAGGTCGCGGACCGGGATGACCCGCTGGCCGGACGTGCTCGTCGCCACGACCTCGCCGCCGCAGGCGAGCATCACCGACGCCCAGTCGCCCTCGGGATCGGCGTGGGCGAGCGAGCCGCCGATCGTGCCGAGGTTGCGGACCAGCGGGTCGGCGATCCACGGCGCCGCGGCGGCCATCACGTAGCTGCGCTGGCTGACCAGATCCGAGCGGGCGATGGCGTTGTGGCGAACCAGAGTGCCGAGCCGGAGCTGGCCGTCGGTCTCCTCGATGCCGTCGAGCCCGGGC
>JBKPAS010000004.1:0-11929 GCA_046744265.1 Actinomycetota bacterium | reverse complement strand
ACTGCTGCCTCCCGTAGGAGTCTGGGCCGTGTCTCAGTCCCAGTGTGGCTGATCGTCCTCTCAGACCAGCTACCCGTCGTCGCCTTGGTGAGCCGTTACCTCACCAACAAGCTGATAGGCCGCGAGGCCCTCCCGAAGCAGCGGACCTTTCCCTACCTGACCATGCGGTCTGGGAGGGACATCCGGTATTAGCTCCCCTTTCGGGGGGTTATCCCGGTCTTCGGGGCAGGTTCCTCACGTGTTACTCACCCGTTCGCCACTAGGCCTTCTCCAGTGTTGCCACTGGTTGGGCCTCGTTCGACTTGCATGTGTTAAGCACGCCGCCAGCGTTCGTCCTGAGCCAGGATCAAACTCTCCGTCGAAGATTGCTTCGATAGAGACGCCCTGCGACCGACGGCCTGTTGGCCGCTAGACCGCAGAGCACTGGCACCATTGTCCGGTCGGATGCCGAAGCATCCAACGTTGGATTTGACGGTGCGTTACTAACTTGCAATCGCGCCGATGGATCGAAACCCACCGAGGCGATTGCCCGCACTCGCTCTCTCGTCCTCTCTTCTGTTTTCAAGGAGCGATTGCCTGGTGCACTCGCCCTGACCAGGGCGTTGGTGCCTCTCGGCTTGCGCTTAGCCCGCACGGACCGGCCGTACGGGGCGAGGGGTCAATCTAACGAGCGGCCCCTCAGGCGTCAACTTCAGATTCGTGTTTCCGGAGAATTTCTTGCTGCGGCCCGCTGACCAGGACCGCAAAGTGCTTCTTACCCTTGCGGAGGACCACGTAGCTGTTGTGACGCAGGTCACTCGGACCGATCTGGCGGCCAGGCGCAGCCCGCTCGCCGTTGACGGCCACCGCACCCTGCTCGAGGCTGCGCCGGGCGTCGCTGCGTGAGCTGGCCAGGCCTGTCTCGACCAGCAGGGGCACGACATCGAGCCCCTCGTCGAGTTGCCTCCCAGCCGGGAGCGGCGCCCACGGCACCTCTCGGGCGACGAGGGCGAGCGCCTCCGGACTGAGATCAGCCATGTTACCGCCGAACAGCGCGTTCGACGCCTCCTCGGCGGCTTTTTCTGCGGCCTCGCCGTGGACGAGCCGGGTCACCTCCCGGGCGAGGACGTGTTGGCCCTCACGCTTCTCGGGGGCTTGCTCGTGGGCGGCGACGATCTCGTCGACGTGGTCCAGCGCCAGCAGGGTGAACTTGGCGAGGTGTTCGCGCACATCGCGGTCGTCCGTGCGCACCCAGTGCTGGAAGAACCGGTACGGGCTGGTCTTGCCGGGGTCGAGCCAGATGCGGGCGCCGGTCGTCTTGCCCAGCTTGCCGCCGTCGGGGGCCGTGAGCAGCGGCCACGACAGGGCGTGGACCGCCTTGCCACGCACCCTGCGGATCAGATCGACGCCCTGGACGATGTTGCCCCACTGGTCGGACCCGCCCACCTGCAGCTCGACCCCCTTGTGCTCGTTGAGCCACAGGTAGTCGCGGGCCTGCAGCAGCATGTAGCTGAACTCGGTGAAACTGATGCCCTGCTCGCTGGCCAGGCGGACCTTCACGGACTCGCGGGCCAGCATCTGGTTGACCGTCACGTGCTTGCCGACGTCGCGCAGGAAGTCGAGCAAGGTGACGTCGACCGTCCAGTCGCGGTTGTCGACCAGCTCACCGGCGTCGTCGAGGTCGACGATGCGGCGCATCTGGTCCTTGATCTTGGCGACGTTGGCGGTGAGCGTGGCCTCGTCGAGCAGGTTCCGCTCGTCGGACCGCCCGCTCGGGTCGCCCACCATGCCGGTCGCCCCGCCGGCGAGGGCGATGGGGCGATGGCCGGCGTCCTGGAACCGCCGCAGCACGAGCAGGCCGATCAGGTTGCCGATATGCAGGCTGTCGGCCGACGGGTCGCAGCCGTGGTAGAGGCTGATGGGCCCGGCGGCCAGGCGCTCGGCCAGGGCGGCCCGATCGGTGGTGTCGTGCACCAGGCCCCGTGCCTCGAGGTCGTCCAGGATCGTGGCGGTCACGCCACAGATCCTGCCACCGATGCGGCCGGGCTCCGACCTGCATATCGGCGCTGGACTGGACGGGGACGGGTCACGGCGGGGACGCTTGGGCGGTGACCGTGGACGCTCCCCCCGCTCCCGACGACGCTCCGGCGCCGACGCCGGACGAGCCGCCCGCCCGCACGCGGCGGGTCGGGCGCATCGCCGTCGTCGCCGTGGTCGTCGGGCTGCTGGCGATGTGGGGGTACGTGCTCTACCTGGCGTTCGGTCCCGGGCGGCAGCCGCCCGTGGACCGGCTCGACGACCCGTCGTTCGCCTCGGCCGCCGAGGAACGGTGCGCCGCGGCCCTCGACCGGATCGACAGTCTGCCCGTGGCCAGCGCCACGCCCGACCCGGCGGAGCGGGCGGACGTGCTCGACCAGGCGAACGCCATCTACGCCGACATGATCGACGACCTGGCCGGGCTGACCCACCTCGTGCCCGACTCCCAGGAGCGGGGCTACGCCGAGGAGTGGATCGCCGACTGGCGCACCCACCTCGGCGACCGCCTCGCCTACGCCCGGGACCTGCGGACCGGCCCCGACGCCCGCCTGCTCGTGTCCGAGAAGCCGGGGCAGGGGCAGCAGATCACCGAGTGGATAGACGAGTTCGCCGCGGCAAACCGCATGCCGTCCTGCAAGTCGCCGACCGACGCCTGAGCGAGCGACCTACCGGTCCGGAGGGCGGCGGGGCCCGGACACATTCGGGTCCCCGGGCACGAACCAACGCCACGGGGTCTCGGCACCGGCGCTCAGCCCGATGCGGGTCGTCTGCACCGGATGCGCCGGCGGCGGCGTCCCGTCGTCGGCGACGACCACTCCCCGGTCGCCGGTGACGAGGTCGGCGCCGTCGAACGTCCGGTCGAGCCCGAGCGCCTGGCACAGCTTGGCCGGGCCACTGCACAGGTCGCGCTCGCGGCGGGCACGAGGACGGGCCGCCCACATCGCCTCGACGCCGGCCACCGGGGCCAGGGCCCGCAACAGAACCGCCACGCCGACCCCTGGCTCCCCGCACACCACGTTGCCGCACCAATGCATGCCGTAGGTGAAGTACACGTACAGCCCGCCGGGCGGCCCGAACATCGTGCGGTTCCGGGCGGTCTCGCCCCGGTAGGCGTGGCTGCCCGGGTCCTCGCCGCCGCAGTAGGCCTCGACCTCGACGATCCGCCCGGCCCGCAGCGGCGGCGGCAGCGGCCCCTCCACCTCACCGATCCTCACCAGCAGCTTCCCGAGCAGCTCAGGCGCCACCTCCCGCGGGTCGCGCCGGTAGAAGTCCCGCTCCAGGACCCGCAGGCCCTCGCCGAGCACCGTCATCGTCATCGTCATCCCAGCGCGGCGCGCACCCGGTCCGGCACCGGGGTGGGCGTCGTCGTGCCGGGTTCCACCGCGATGTACGTCAACACGGCGTCGAAGACCGGGCGCTCGCCGACCGAGCCCTCGTAGCCCACGTCGAAGCTGGTCGTCCCCCACCGGCGGACCGCGACGTCGATGGCCAGGGTGTCGCCGAACCCGGCGCCGCCCGACCAGGTCAGCTCGGCGCGCTTGATCACCATGTCGAAGACGGTCTCGTACGCCGGGTCGAGCACGGTCCGCAGCCACTGGTCGAAGGCGTCGTCGACGTAGGCCAGGTAGTGGGCGTTGAAGACGTGGCGCTGCATGTCCACCTCGCCGTAGCGGACACGCACCTCGTGGCGGAACGGGCGACTCATGCCGCCCTGTCTAGGCGATCCGCTCGGCGTCGCGGTCCAGCCGGTGGGCGAAGCGCCGCAGCTGGTCGGCGACCGGCTCGGGCCCGGCCCCGCCGGGCGTGGTCCGCCGGGTGACCGGCCGGCCGGGCTCCAGCAGGGCCGCACCCTCGGCGCCGAGGTCGGGGTGGGCCGTGACCAGCTCGACCAGCGGCACGTGGCGCTCGAGGCTGTCCCGGACGAGCCCGCCGACCAGCGCATGGGCGTCGCGGAACGGCATGCCCCGCTCGACCAGCAGCTCGGCCAGGTCGGTGGCGGCCGCATACGGGGTGTCGGCCGCCTGCTGCATGCGGGACACGTCGAAGGTCAGCGACCCGTACAGCCCGGTCATGGCCGCCAACGCCAGCGCCACCTGGTCGACGGCGTCGAACAGGGGCTCCTTGTCCTCCTGCAGGTCGCGGTTGTAGCTCAACGGCAGGCCCTTGAGCGTCGCCAGCAGCCCCGCGAGCGAGCCGATGACCCGCCCGGCCTTGCCCCGGGCCAGCTCGGCGACGTCGGGGTTCTTCTTCTGGGGCAGCATCGACGAGCCGGTGGCGTACGCGTCGTCGAGACGGGCGAAGGCGAACTCGTCGGTGGTCCAGAGGATGACCTCCTCGCCCATCCGCGACAGGTGGACCGCCAGCAGGCTCAACGCGAACAGCGCCTCGGCCACGAAGTCACGGTCGGACACGGCGTCGAGGCTATTCTCGAACGCCGCCGAGAACCCCAGCTCGGCGGCCGTGTAGGCGGGGTCGAGCGGCAGGGACGACCCCGCCAGCGCCCCGGCGCCCAGCGGCGACACGTCGAGCCGGCGCCGGCAGTCGACCAGCCGGTCGAGGTCGCGGGCCAGCGCCCACCCGTGGGCCAGCAGGTGGTGCGCCAGAAGGACCGGCTGGGCCTGCTGCAGGTGCGTGTAGCCGGGCAGGTAGGCGGGGCCGGCCTCGGTGGCCCGGTCGAGCAGCACCCGCTGCAGCGCCAGGACCCGCCCGGCGACCTCGCCGAGCGCCCGCCGGCACCACAGCCGCAGGTCGGTGGCCACCTGGTCGTTGCGGCTACGGCCCGTGTGGAGCTTGGCCCCGGCCGGCCCGGCCAGCGCGGTGACGCGGCGCTCGATGGCAGTGTGGATGTCCTCGTCGGTGGGCAGGAACTCGAACGCGCCCGAGCCGAGCTCGTCCTCCACCCGGTCGAGGGCGGCCAGCACCACGCCGGTCTCGTCGTCGGACAGGATCTTCGACCGGGCCAGCCCCCGCACGTGCGCCCGGCTGCAGGCCAGGTCGTCGGCCGCCAGACGCTGGTCGAACGGCAGACTGACCGTGAACGCGACGAGCTCGTCGGCCTGGTCCCCGGCGAAGCGCCCGTGCCAGAGCGTGCTCAAAGCGACGAGCCCATCAGTGCTCCGCGCCCTGGATCGACGCCCACGTCTGGATGCCGAGACCCCACAACCGCACGAACCCCTCGCTGTCCTCGTGGCGGAACCGGTCGGCGGCGTCGTACGTGGCGAGCCCGTAGTCGTAGAGGCTGTAGGCGCTGCGCCGGCCGGTCACCTGGCAGGACCCGGGCTCGAGGTGCAGCCGCACCTCGCCGGTCACGTACTGCTGGCTCTCGGTCACGAACGCGTCGAACGCCTGCTTGAGCGGGCTGAACCACAGCCCGTCGTAGACCAGCTCGGCGTAGCGCGAGGCGATGCGGGTCTTCTCGCGGGCCAGGTCGCGCTCGAGGCAGATGGACTCGAGGTCGGCGTGCGCCATCATCAGCGCCAGGCTGGCCGGGCACTCGTAGGTCTCGCGGCTCTTGATGCCGACCCGGCGGTTCTCGACCATGTCGATGCGGCCCCAGCCGTACGAGCCGACGACCTGGCCCAGCTGCGTAACCAGGTCGGCTGGGCCCAGCGGTACGCCGTCGAGCGCCACCGGCACGCCCATGTCGAACGCCACGACGACGTCCGTCGGCTCGGTCGCGGTCGGCTTGGTCAGCAGCCACACCCCCGGCGGGGGCACGGCCCACGGGTCCTCCATCTCGCCGCACTCGATCGCCCGGCCCCAGAGGTTGTCGTCGATCGAGTACACCTTCTCCTTCGTCGCGGTGATGGGGATGCCGTTGTCGTAGGCGTAGTGGATGCAGTCCTCGCGGGTCATGCCCCACGACCGCACCGGGGCCACGACGTCGAGGTCGGGGGCCAGCGCCCGGGTCGACACCTCGAAGCGCACCTGGTCGTTCCCCTTGCCGGTGCACCCGTGGGCCACCGCGTCGGCCCCGTGCTGGCGGGCGGCCGCCACCAGGTGCTTGACGATGAGGGGGCGGGACAGGGCCGAGACCAGGGGGTAACGGTCCTCGTAGAGGGCGTTGGCCTGCAGCAGCGGGACGCAGTAGTCGCGGGCGAACTCGTCGCGGGCGTCGACCACGACGGCCTCGACGGCGCCGGCGGCGGTGGCCCGCTCGCGGACGACGTCCCAGTCGTCGGACGACTGGCCGACGTCGACCGCCAGGGCGATCACCTCGACTCCCAGGTTGTCGATCATCCAGCGTACGGCCACCGAGGTGTCGAGGCCGCCGCTGTAGGCGAGGACGACTCGCTTCGCCATCACTGTCCTTTCCTGTGTCGATCTTCGAGGCCGGCCATGTCCGAGAGCTGGGCGGCCACGCTGTCGCCTCCGGCGTGCTCGGCGACGACCACGATGAGCGTGTCGTCGCCGGCGACCGTGCCCAGCACGCCCGGCCAGCCCGACCGGTCGAGGGCCGAGCCCACCACGTGGGCGGACCCGGGCGGCGTGCGCAGCACGACGAGGTTCCCCGAGTGCGCCACCTCGACCACCCACTCGCTGAACACGCGGCGGAGGTGGTCCTCGGGGGCCCGCTGCTCGGTCGGCAGCTCGGGAATGGCGTACACGGTCTCGCCCCCGGCGGCCCGCACCTTGATCGCCCCCAGGTCGTCGAGGTCGCGCGAGACCGTGGCCTGGGTGGCGGCCACGCCCTCGGCGGCCAGCAGGTCGACGAGCTGGGCCTGGCTGGTGACGGCGTGCTCGGCCAGCAGGCGGGCGACCCGGTGCTGGCGCTGGGGCTTGGCCAGGGGGTGGACGGCGGGCTCGATGGTCATTGCTTCCCGCTCCTGGCGCTGCGCGCCGGGCCGCTCGGGCCACGCTCGCTCCGGCTGCCGTGCTTCGCTCCGCGGAGCCTCGCTGCAGACGGACGCTCGCTCATTGCGCCGGCCCCTCGGGCTCGCCCGGCTCGCCGGATGCCTCCTCCAGCAGCCAGCGCAGCAGGCCCCGGAAGGCATCGACCCGGTTGTGGGCCTGGGGGATCACCCGGCTCTGCGGTCCGTCGACCACCGACGCGGCGACCTCCTCGCCCCGGTGGGCGGGCAGGCAGTGCATGAACACCGCGCCGGGCGCGGCCCCGGCCATGAGCCGGTCGTCGACCTGGAACCCCTCGAACGCCCGGGCCCGCGCCTCGGCCTCGTGCTCCTGGCCCATCGACGCCCACACGTCGGTGTGCACGGCCTGCGCCCCGGCCACCGCCTCGTCGGGACGGGCCGTGACCAGGGGCTCGGCGCCCGTGGCCCGCAGGCGGTCGACGTCGCCGTCGGTCGGCGCGTACCCCGGCGGGCACGCGAGGTTGACCTTCATGCCCAGCATCGTCGCCCCCAGCGCCAGCGACCGGGCCACGTTGTTGAAGTCGCCCACCCAGGCCAGCGTGGCCCCGGCCAGGTCGCCGAACGCCTGGCGCATCGTGAGCAGGTCGGCCAGCGCCTGGCAGGGGTGGCCCCGGTCGGACAGCAGGTTGACGACCGGCACGGTCGCCCGGCCGGCGAGCCGCTCGAGCAGCCCGTGGTCGTAGACCCGGGCGCCGAGGGCGGCGTGGTAGCCGGACAGCACCCGGGCGACGTCCTCGATCGGCTCGCGCTGGCCCAGGCCGATCTCGTCCTGGCGGAACGTGAGCGGGTGGCCGCCGAGCTGGACGACCGCGACCTCGCACGAGTGGCGGGTCCGCAGCGAGGGCTTCTCGAAGTAGAGGCCGACCGTGCGGCCGGCGAGCAGATCCGGCCGGGCGGCCGCCGGCTCGTCGGCCAGGTCCAGCACCCGGACCAGCTCGCCGACGGTCAGGTCGTCGACCTCGAGGAGGTGCCGCACGCTCACGACGCGAGCGCCTTGGCGATGAGGGCAACGGCGTGGTCGATCTCGTCGTCGCTGATCAGCAGGGACGGCGCCAGGCGCAGGGCCGTCGGGGTCACCGCGTTGGCGACCAGACCGGCGGCCAGCAGCGCGGCGTTGACCAGGCTTGTGTCGTGCCCGTCCAGCTCGACGCCGAGCAGCAGGCCGAGGCCCCGCACGTCGGCCACGCCGGGGGTCGCCCGCAGGGCCTCGGTGAACCGGCGGCCGGCCCGAGCGGCCCGGGCGGGCACATCCTCGCGCTGCATGACGGCGAGCACGGCCCGGGCGGCGGCGGCGGCCAGGGGCTGGCCGCCGAACGTGGTGGCGTGGTCGCCGGGCTCGAAGACCTCGGCCACCGGCGACCGGGCCCAGCAGGCGCCGATCGGCACGCCGTTACCCAGCGCCTTGGCCATCGTGACGACGTCGGGCGCGACGCCGAAGTGCTGGAAGCCGAACCACCGGCCGGTGCGCCCCAGGCCGGTCTGCACCTCGTCGACCATCATCAGCGCGCCCCGCTCGTCGCACAGGCGCCGGACACCGGCGAAGTACTCGTCCGTGGCCGGGTTCACGCCGCCCTCGCCCTGCACCGGCTCGAGCAGCACCGCGGCCACCGACGGGTCGAGCGCCGCGGCCAGGGCGTCGAGGTCGAGCCACGGGACGTGCCGGAACCCCTCTGGCAGCGGCTGGAACGCCTCGTGCTTGGCCGGCTGGCCGGTGGCGTGGAGGGTCGCGAGCGTGCGGCCGTGGAAGCTGCCGTAGGCCGAGACGACCACGTGCCGGCCCCGGCCGCCGAACCGGCGGGCCAGCTTCAGCGCGCACTCGTTGGCCTCGGCGCCCGAGTTGCAGAAGAACACGCGGCCGCCGCCGCCCACGAGCGAGTCGAGCGTGCGGGCCACCTCGGGCCCGGGCACGGTGCCGAACAGGTTCGACACGTGCAGCAGCGTGCGGGCCTGCTCGGCCAGCGCCGACGCCACCTCGGGGTGGGCGTGGCCGAGCGACGTCACCGCCAGCCCCGACAAGCAGTCGAGGTACCGCCGGCCCGACTCGTCGTAGAGCCACGACCCCTCGCCCCGCACGAACGTGACCGGCGCGGGCGGGTAGGTCGGCATCAACGGGCTGGGCTCGACCTCGGACACGGTCGTCATGCTGGTCCCCCTGTACGGGTGCTCCGACAACTCACGGTTGCTTCCTCGGCGGCTGCGCCGCCGAGAGGTCGAACGACGCGGCCTCTCCCCTCTTGGCGCCTTCGGCGCCGGGCCGCTGGGCCCCGGCTGCCCCCACGGGCGCAGCCTCTGGGACCGTGTCGGGCACCTTGTCGGTGATCATCGTGCCGATGCCCTCGTCGCTGAACAGCTCGAGCAGCACGACGTGGGCGACGCGGCCGTCGAGCAGGTGGGCCGAGCGCACGCCGTGGCGCACGGCGTGGAGGGCGGCGGCCACCTTCGGGATCATCCCGCCGGCCAGCCGGCCGTCGTCGATCATCGCCTGGATCTCGGCCGCCGAGGCGGCGCTGATCAGGCTGGCCGGGTCGTCGACGTCGGCCAGCAGGCCGGGCACGTCCGTGAGGAAGATCGCCTTCTCGGCGCCGAGCGCCACGGCCAGCGCCCCGGCCACCGTGTCGGCGTTGATGTTGTAGGGCTGGCCGGTCAGGTCGGACCCGATCGTCGACACGACCGGGATCAGGTCCTCGGCCAGCAGCCGCTCGAGGATCGTCGCGTTCACCGACTGCACGTCGCCCACGTAGCCCAGCTCGGCGTTGCGGGCGCTGGCGACGAGCAGGCCGGCGTCCTCGCCCGACAGACCGACGGCGATGGGCCCGTGGACGTTGATGGCCGACACGATCTCGCGGTTGACCTTCCCGACCAGCACCATGCGGGCGATGTCGACGGTCTCGGCGTCGGTGACCCGCAGGCCGTCGCGGAACTCGGGCTGCTTGCCCAGCCTGGCCATGAGGTCGCTGATCTGCGGACCGCCGCCGTGCACGACCACGGGACGCAGGCCGACCGCCCGCAGCAGGACGACGTCGTCGGCGACGTTGCGGCCCAGGTCGGGGTCGACCATGGCGTTGCCGCCGTACTTGACGACGACGATCGCCCCCCGGAACCGCTGGATGTAGGGCAGGGCCTCGAGCAGGACCGCGGCCCGCTCGGCGGCGGACTGTCCCGCGGCCACTAGGAGGTCCCCTTGTTCTCGTCGATGTAGCCGTACGTGAGGTCGTTGGTGAGGATGCGGGCCTCGCCCTCGCCGACGCCCAGGTCGCAGTGCAGCTCGAGGTACTCCCCCGCCATGTGGTCGGCGACCGCCTGGGTGTCGTGGTCGACGGGGACACAACCCCGGCTGACCACGGTCCCGCCGTAGGCGATCGTCAGCGCACCGGTGTCGAGCGCCACCCTGGCGGTGCCGAGGTCGCTGGCGACCCGGCCCCAGTAGGGGTCCTCGCCGTACCACGAGCACTTCACGAGCTGGCTCTCCGCCACCTTGCGGGCCGCCCGGGCGGCATCGCCGTCGGACGCCGCCCCCGTCACCCGCACCCGGACGACCTTGGTGTGGCCCTCGGCGTCGCCGACCATCTGGGTGGCCAGGTCGAGGCACGCCTCGGCGACCGCGTCCCGCAGCGCGGCCTCGTCGACCGGACCGGCCCGCCCGCCGGCCAGCAGCAGCACCGTGTCGTTGGTGGACGTGCACCCGTCGACGGTCACGGCGTTGAAGCTGTCGGCCACGCCGGCCCGCAGGATGCCCCGGAGCGTCTCGGGGTCGACGTAGGCGTCGGTCGTGAGGACGCCCAGCATGGTGGCCATGTTGGGGGCGAGCATCGCCGCCCCCTTGGCCATGCCGCCGACGACGAACCCGGGGCCCCGGACGACGGCCTCCTTGCGGCGGGTGTCGGTCGTCATGATCGCCTGGGCGGCGGCGATGCCGTGGGCCGGGTCGCCACCCCGCGACGCCACGAGCCCCGTCACGCCCGACACGATCGCCGGCATCGGCAGGTGGTAGCCGATGAGGCCGGTCGAGCAGGCGAGCACGGCGTCGCGGGGGCAGGCCAGCTCGGTCGCGACCAGCGCGCAGGTGCGCTCGGCGTCCTCGTCGCCCCGCTTGCCGGTGCCGGCGTTGGCGTTGCCGCTGTTGAGAACGACGGCCGCCGCCCGGCCCCGAGTGGCGGCCAGGTGCCGCCGGCTCACCTCGACCGGTGCGGCGGCCACCAGGTTCTGCGTGAAGACGCCGGCGGCCGACACCGGCTTGCCGTCGTCGGTCGCCACCAGCGCCAGGTCGGGCTCGCCGCCCGCCTTGATCCCACACGCCACCCCGCTCGCCACGAACCCGTCCGGCGCGACGACGCTCACGGGTAGAGCCCCGCAGTCGGGAGGCCCGTGTCCTCGGGGAGGCCGAGCATGAGGTTGGCGCACTGGATCGCCTGCCCCGACGCCCCCTTGGTCAGGTTGTCGAGGGCGGCGAGGGCGACCAGCCAGCCGGTGCGATCGTCGGCCAGGGCCGTGACGTGGGCGACGTTCGAGCCGAGCGTCGCCTTGGTCGACGGCGAGCGGTCGACGACCGTCACGAACCGCTCGCCGGCCCACGCCTCGCGCACGGCGGCCAGCACCTGGCGGGAGGGGACAGGCTCGACGGGCCGGGCGTAGCAGGTGGCGAGGATCCCCCGGTTCATGGGTGCCAGGTGCGGCGTGAACAGAACCTGGACGGTGGCTCCCGCCACCCGGGTCAGCGTCTGCTCGATCTCGGGCGTGTGGCGGTGGGTGAGCAGGCCGTAGGCGGTGAAGTCTTCGTCCACCGTGCAGAACGCGGTGGTCGGCTTCGGGCCCCGGCCGGCGCCCGACACGCCGGAGGCGGCGTCGACCACGATGCCGGCCGGCCGGGCCAGCCCCGACCGCAGCAGCGGGGCGAGCGCCAGGCTGGCCGCGGTCACGTAGCAGCCGGGAGCGGCGACGGCGTCGGCCCCCCGGATCTCGTCGCGGAGCAGCTCGGGCAGCCCGTACACGAAACCGCCGAGCAGGTCGGGGGCGGTGTGGGCCTCGCCGTACCACTGCGGATA
>JBKPAS010000032.1:0-17106 GCA_046744265.1 Actinomycetota bacterium | reverse complement strand
TGCCAGGACCGACGACCGCGGTGTTGATGCCGACCACCTTCGCGTCGCTGGTGGCCAGCGCCCCGCCGCTGTTGCCCGGATGGAGCGCGGCGTCGGTCTGGATCACACCCTCGACCACCCGGGCGCGCCGCCCGTCGATGGTCGTGATCGACCGGCCGAGCGCCGACACGACGCCGGCGGACACCGAGCCGGCGTACCCGAGCGGGCTCCCGACCGCGACGACGAGCTGGCCCACCTTGAGCGTGGCCGCGTCGCCGATCGTCGCCGCCTGCAGCCCGTCGACCGGCACCCGGATGACCGCCAGATCGGACAGCCGGTCGCGCCCCACGACCTCGTAGGGCAGGTCGGCGCCGTCGTGGAAGATGACCTCGCCGGCCTTCGATCCGCCCACGACGTGGGCGGAGGTGACGAGCAGCCCGTCGGACGACAGGATCACCGCGGACCCGTTGCCTCGCCCGTGGCTCACGCTGGCCACCGAGGGCAGCAGCTTCTCGGCCACGCCGACGACGGTCCGGGAGTAGGCGTCGAGAGCTTCCTGGTCTTGGTCCCGAGCGTCGGTGGTGATGGTGTCCACGGCTGCGCCCCCTGTCACTAGCAAAGTGCAAGTGACTCTACCGGGGTCACCCCCGGACCGGTCAGGCCGGCTGCGGGGTCAGATCGACACGGCGCAGGAGCTGGGCGTTCAGCGCGACGACGATCGTCGAGGCGCTCATGAGGATGGCGCCGACTGCGGGGGAGAGGGTGAGCCCCGCCCACGCCAGCACGCCGGCGGCCAGCGGGATGGCCAGCACGTTGTAGCCGGCGGCCCACCCCAGGTTCTGGAGCATCTTGCGGTAGCTCGCCCGCGACAGGCGGATCACGCCGGTGACCCCGCGCGGGTCGCTCGACGCCAGGACCACGCCCGCCGACTCGATGGCGACGTCGGTGCCGGCCCCGATGGCGATGCCCACGTCGGCCCGGGCCAGGGCGGGGGCGTCGTTGACCCCGTCGCCGACCATGGCGACCGACAGGCCCCGGCCCTGCAGCTCGGAGACGGCCTTGTCCTTGTCCTCGGGCAGCACCTCGGCGAACACCTCGTCGATGCCGAGCTCGGCGCCGACGGCGTCGGCCACCTGCCGGGCGTCGCCGGTGATCATGACCACCGTCACGCCTCTGGCCTTCAGGTCGGCGACGGCCCGGCGGGCCTCGGGGCGGACCTCGTCCTCGAGCGCGAGCGCGCCGATCACCCGGTCGCCCCGCACCAGGTGCAGCACCGCCGCACCCCGGTCCTGCCAGCGGTCGATGTCGTCCCGCACGCTGGCGGGCACGTCGAGGTGGCGCTCGCGCAGCAGCGCGGGCCCGCCGACCGCGTAGGACCGGCCGTCGATCGTGGCCTCGACACCCCGGCCGGTGAGCGACCGGAAGCCGCTGGCCGGGGCGACGTCGCCCTTCTCCTTGGCCGCCGCCACGATGGCCCGGGCCAGCGGGTGCTCGCTGTCGGACTCGACGCCGCCGGCCAGCCGCAGCACCTCGCCCTCGTCCAGCCCCTCGCCGAGCTCGTCGTCCGCCGCGGCCGCGACCCCGGTGACCACATGGGCGCCCCGGGTGAGCGTGCCGGTCTTGTCGAACAGGACGGCGTCGATGTTCCGCATGCGCTCGAGGGCGAGCCGGTCCTTCACCAGGATGCCGGCCTTGGCGGACACGGCCGTCGACAGCGAGATCACGAGCGGGATGGCCAGCCCGAGTGCGTGGGGGCAGGCGATGACCAGGACGGTCACGGTGCGTACGACCGAGTCGTCGGCGTTGCCGAGCGCCTGCCAGACGATGAACGTGACGAGCCCCGCGCCGGCGGCGACGTAGAACAGCAGTGCGGCGAACCGGTCGGCCAGGACCTGCGCCCGGCTGCTCGAGGCCTGCGCCTCGGCGACCAGCCGCTGGATGCCGGCCAGCGCCGTGTCGTCGCCGACCGCGTCGACCCGGACCCTGATCGCCGAGTCGGTCGACACGGTGCCGGCCACGACCTTGTCACCCTCGCCCTTGGGGACCGGGCGCGACTCGCCGGTGATCATCGACTCGTCCAGCTCGGCGGCCCCCACGACGATCTCGCCGTCGGCCGGGACCCGCGCCCCCGAGCGGACCAGCACGATGTCGCCCAGCGCCAGGTCGGCCAGCGACACGGTCTCGGTCTGGCCGTCGCCGGTGACCCGCTCGGCGTCGTCGGGCAGCAGCTCGGCCAGGGCGGCGAGCGCCCCCTGCGCCTGGCCGATGGCCTTCATCTCCTGCCAGTGGCCCAGCAGCATGATCGTGACGAGCGCCGCCAGCTCCCACCAGAAGTCGAGGTCGAACCAGTCGAGGCTGGTCGCCAGCGACGCCCCGTTGGCGACGGTGATGGCCATCGAGATCAGCAGCATCATCCCCGGCTGCCGGTCGCGCAGCTCGGCCACGCCGCCGGCCAGGAACGGCCAGCCGCCCCACCAGAACACGATCGACCCCAGCACGGGGCCGAGCGTCTTCATGCCGTAGAAGTCGAGCGAGTAGCCGAACCAGTCCATGACCATCTCGCTGGTCACCACCAGCGGGATGGTGAGCACCAGGCTCAGCCAGAACCGTCGCCGGAACATCTCGGGGTCGTGCCCCGCATGCTTGTCGTGGCCCTCGTGTCCGTGGCCTTCGTGGCCGTGGACGTGGCCCTCGTGCCCGTGCCCGTCGGGCATCATCGGGTGGTCCTCCTCTCGGCGCTCGGCGCCGACTGGAACCGGCGCAGCCGCAGGCTGTTCGACACCACGAACACGCTCGAGCTGGCCATGGCCGCCCCGGCGATCATCGGGTTGAGCAGGCCGGCCGCGGCCAGCGGCAGCGCCGCGATGTTGTAGGCGAACGCCCAGAACAGGTTGCCCTTGATCGTGGCGAGCGTGCGGCGCGACAGCCGGATGGCGTCGGCCGCGGCCCGCAGGTCGCCCCGGACCAGCGTGAGGTCCGAGGCCTCGATGGCGACGTCGGTGCCGGCCCCCATCGCCAGGCCCAGGTCGGCCTGGGCGAGGGCGGCGGCGTCGTTCACCCCGTCGCCGACCATGGCGACGACCCGGCCCTCGCCCTGCAGGCGGCGGACCACGTCGACCTTGTCCTGCGGCAGCACCTCGGCCACCACCTCGTCGATGCCGACGTCGGCGGCCACCGCCTCGGCGGCGGCCCGATTGTCGCCCGTGAGCAGCACCGGCGACAGGCCGAGCCGGCGCAGCTGGGCGACGGCCTCGCCCGAGGTGGTCTTGACCGTGTCGGCCACGACGAACACCGCCGTCGCGACGAAGCTGTGCTCCCCGCTCTTGGCGCTTTGCGCCGGGCCGCTCGGGCCCCGGCCTCGCATTCGCTCGGCCTCGGCCCACCCGGCGAGCACGGGCGTGCGCCCGTCGGCCTCGGCGGCGGCCTTGGCGGCGGCGAGATCGGGCGGCAGGTGGAGGGCCCAGTCGGCCAGGAACCGCTCACGGCCGGCCACGACCGCGTGCCCGTCGACCACGCCGCTGACGCCGAGGCCCTGGCTGTTGGCGAAGGACTCGACGGGCGCCAGCACGATGCCGCGCTCGCGGGCGCCGGCGGCGATGGTCCGGGCGATCGGGTGCTCGGAGGCGTCCTCGAGCGACCCGACCAACCGCAGCGCCTCCTCGACGCTCGTGCCGTCGGCGGCGACCACGTCGACCAGGGCCATCCGCCCGGTCGTGACCGTGCCGGTCTTGTCGAGCACGATCGTGTCGACGCGCCGCGTCGACTCCAGGATCTCGGGCCCCGTGATGAGGATGCCCAGCTGGGCGCCCCGGCCGGTGCCCACCATGAGGGCGGTGGGCGTGGCGAGCCCGAGGGCGCAGGGGCAGGCGATGATCAGCACGGCGACGGCCGCCTGGAACGCGCTCGCCGCGTCGTCGGTCGCCGCCAGCCAGAACCCGAGCGTGGCGGTCGCCAGGGCGATGACGACCGGGACGAACACGGCCGAGACGCGGTCGGCGAGCCGCTGGACGGGGGCCTTGCCGGTCTGAGCCTCCTCGACCAGGCGGGCGATCTGCGCCAGGGCGGTGTCGGTGCCGACCCGGGTGGCCCGCACGACCAGCCGCCCCCCGGCGTTGACCGTGGCGCCCACCACCTCGTCGCCGGCGCCGACCTCGACCGGGACGCTCTCGCCGGTGAGGAGCGAGGCGTCGATGGCCGAGGCCCCCTCCTCGACGACGCCGTCGGTGGCGACCTTCTCACCCGGCCGCACGACCAACAGGTCGCCGACGGCCAGCCGGTCGACGGGGATGCGCTGCTCGGTGCCGTCGCGCAGGACGGCCACGTCCTTGGCGCCCAGCTCGAGCAGGGCCCGCAGGGCGGCCCCCGAGCGGCGCTTGGCCCGGGCCTCGAAGTACCGGCCGGCCAGGAGGAACGCGGTCACCCCGGCGGCGACCTCGAGGTAGATCTCGCTCGAGCCCATGCCCCGCTCGGGTCGCAGCGTGAACCCGTGGCGCAGGCCGATCTCGCCGGCCTCGCCGAGGAACAGCGCCCACAGCGACCAGCCGAACGCCGCCAGCGTGCCGACCGAGATCAGCGTGTCCATCGTGGCGGCGCCGTGGCGGAGGTTCGCCCACGCCGCCCGGTGGAACGGCGCCGCGCCCCACACCACGACGGGAGCCGCGAGCGCCAGCGACACCCACTGCCAGCCGTCGAACTGCAGCGCCGGGACCATGGCGACCAGCACCACCGGCACCGCCAGCGCCGCGGAGACGACCAGGCGCGTGCGCAGGGCGCGTGTATCGTCGCCGGCGGTCGGCTGGGCGTCGGCCCCGCCGCCCTCGCTGCCGGGTGCCGGCCGGGGGAGCCGGGCGGTGTAGCCGACGGCCTCGACTTGGGTGATCAGGTCGTCGGCGGCCACGGCGTCGGGCACGACCACGTGGGCCTGCTCGGTGGCGTAGTTCACCGAGGCGGTGACGCCGTCGAGCTTGTTCAGCCGGTTCTCGACCCGGGCCGCGCACGAGGCGCACGTCATGCCGCCGATGGCCAGCGTGACCTGCCGGGATGCGGGGTCGGTCGGGGTGCTCATGGCTGCTCCTGCGGTTCCGCCGACGCCGGCGGTTCCGATGTCATCGTCGCGTGGTCGTGCCCGGCCTCCGGGGCGGGCGCCTCGGCCTCGGGGACGTGCATCTGCTCCATGCGGTCGCCCCCGTCGTCGCCGTCGTTGCCGACGTCGATCGGCCCGGCGGCCTTGCCGACGGCGGCACCGCCGCCGAAGGCGACCCCCAGCACCAGCGCGAACGCACCCAGCTTGCGGCCCGCGTTCACGAGACCACCTCGTAGCCGGCCTCCTCGACCGCCGCCCGCACGGCACCGTCGTCGAGGGGCTGATCGCTCGCGACCAGGACCCGGCCCGTCGCCAGATCGACGTCGACCTTGGTGACACCCGGCAGCCCGGACACCTCCGTCGTCACCGCCCTGACGCAGTGGTCGCAGCTCATGCCGGTGACGGTGTAGGTGCTCTCGCTCATCGACCTCGCTCCTCCATCCCTGGGCCTGCGGTCGATGTAACCTATACCCGTGAGGGGTATGACACAACTCGTTCCCGATACCCACGAGGGGTATTGGTCCGGCAGGGTATACTCGCAGGCCAGAGGACGACCGGCGGCCAGGGAGTGGCGACATGCGCGGCTACACGATGAACAAGGACGACTACCTGAAGCGCTTGCGCCGCATCGAGGGCCAGGTCCGCGGCGTCCAGCGCATGGTCGACGACGACACCTACTGCATCGACATCCTCACGCAGATCAGCGCCGTCAACCGGGCGCTGCAGAGCGTCGCCCTCGGCCTGCTCGACGAGCACGTCCGGCACTGCGTCCGCGACGCCACGCTCGGCGACGACCCCGGCCGTGCCGACGACATGGTGACCGAGGCGACCCGGGCGATCGAGCGCCTGGTCAAGGCGTAAGGGGCCCTCGCCGCCGAGGGCCCGCGTTGACACCGGGCCTCGGTAGGCGTACGAAGCCGGGCGTGCTGGCCTCCATTCCCAGTCCGTCCGACAACGCCATCCACCTCGGGCCCTTCCAACTCCGGGCCTACGGGTTGTCCATCGCGCTCGGCGTCATCGCCAGCGTTGTCATCGCCCAGCGCCGGTGGGCCCGGCGGGGCGGCGACCCCGCGGACATCAGCGCCATCGCCGTCTGGGCAGTGGTGGCCGGCGTCATCGGCGCCCGCGCCTACCACGTCGCGACCGACTGGCGGCGCTTCGAGGGCCGGTGGTGGCACGTGTTCGCGATCTGGGAGGGCGGCCTCGGCATCCCCGGCGGCCTGCTCCTCGGCGTGCTCGTCGGGGTGTGGCTGGCCAAGCGGCGGGGGCTGCCCGTCCCCACGATGCTCGACGTCGTGGCGCCCGCCATCCCCGTCGCCCAGGCGATCGGGCGGCTCGGCAACTGGTTCAACCAGGAGCTGTTCGGCCGGCCCACCGACCTCGCCTGGGGACTCGAGATCGACCCCGGGCACCGCCCCGCCCGCTACATCACCGCCACGACGTTCCACCCGACGTTCCTCTACGAGGCGCTGTGGAACCTCGCGCTGGCCGGCGCGCTCGTCCTCTACGAGCGCCGACGGCCCGACGCGCGGCCGGGGCGCCTGTTCGCCTTCTACGTCGGCGGCTACGCGCTCGGCCGCATGTGGGTCGAGGCGCTGCGGGCCGATCCGGCCACGCACGTGTTCGGCGTGCGGGTCAACATCTGGACGAGCCTGTTCGCGTTCGTCGTCGCGGCCGCCTGGCTGGTCGTGCGAGGGCGCCGGCCGGCGGCGGAGCCCGCCGAGCCCGACGAGCTCGCCACCGAGCCGGCCGAGCTGGGGGACGAGTCCGACGAGCTCGCCGAGCCGGCGGACGAGCCCGACGAGCTGGCCACCGAGCCGGACGGGCCGACGGCCGACATCGACGAGCTCGACGAGCCGGGGCACGAGGTCGACGAGCTGGCCACCGAGCCGGACGGGCCGACGGCCGACATCGACGAGCTCGACGAGCCGGGGGACGAGGTCGATGAGCCGGCGGCAGCGCCGGACCAGCCGGTCGCCGTCGACGCCGAGCCTGACGGCGGCATGGCCGGCGGCACCGACCAGAACGGTTAGCGTCCCGAGCGGCGCCGGCGGGCGCGCCGCTTCTGGGCGACGACCGACTTCATCACGCGCACCCGGTAGTTGATGCCCCGGTCCGACGACCAGGGCGCGTACGGCGCCATCACCAGGCCGCTGAGCGCCAGCAGCGGGGTGTCGTAGTTGACCCGCCATCCGGCGAAGTCCCGCCAGGCCTGGTCGACGTCGGGCTTGACCGCCACACCGGCCTCCTTGAGCTGGTCGACCAGCTCGTCGAACTCGTCCCGCGTGATGGAGACGGGGTCGGTGGGTGCCGGGTCGGGGTCGTAGGGGAAGTCGTACGACCCGGCGATGCGCCGCAGGCACAGGTAGCCCGCCCGGATGCACAGCTCGGCCTGCCACGACGGCGGCCTGTCCAGCGTCGACGCCCGCAGCGAGGCGGAGTCGAGGACGGCGCCGGCGGCGGTGATCCACGACCGGCCGTGGTGGGGGCTGCGGAAGAAGGGCAGGGCCAGGTACGAGGTGTGGGACTCCTCGACCTCGGCGAACCACCGCTCCCAGTCCTTCCAGAGGTCGTCGACATCCCACCCGATCTTCGTCGCCCGGCGGAACAGGTTGAGCGGCGTCGGCGGCGTCCCCGCCCGGGTGTCGAGTTGCGAGACCAGCACCTCGCGGTGCGAGAACTGCTGGTACATCGTGGGCAGGAAGGCGATCAGCAGGGCGACCAGGCCCAAGCCGAGCGTGGCCTCGACGACGGTGGCGGCGACGGCCGGGCCGCGGGTGTCGAACACGAAGCCGAGCGTCAGCAGCGACGACCCCGACTGCTCGAACGCCTCGCGCGGCACGTCGAGCCCGATCGCCCAGTAGATGGGGACGAACCCGACGAGCACGACGGCGATCCACACCCCGGGCAGCAGGATCAGGGCGAACGGGGCGAAGCGGGCCATGAGCCGGTCGGCTTCCTCCCACGTGGGCGCCCGCTTGATGCGCCAGTCGAACGGCCGGCGCAGCGTCACGAACACCCAGCGGGCGAGCATCGACGGCTCGGCCCGGGGCACGAAGACGGTCTTGACCGCGGAGGCCAGCGTGGCGACGACCAGCGCCGCACCGGCCACGAAGGCCGCGGCCCGTGCCGCGACCTCGACGACCCCACCAGGCATGCGGCGGGAGCCTACCGAGGCGAGGTCGCCTACTTGCTGACCAGGTGGGCGGTGAGCTGGATGTCGACCCCGGCGAGCGCCAGCGACACGGGGCAGTTGGCCTTGGCGGCGGCGGCCTGCTCCTGGAACGCGGTCTCGTCGATGTCGGGGACCTCGGCGGTGGTCTCGAGCTCGATGGTCGGGATGCGGAAGCCCCCGTCGGCGCGCTCGAGGTGGACCCGGGCCGTCGTGTCGACCGACGTCGGCGAGTAGCCGGCCCGCTCGAGCCCGACGGTGAGCGCCATCGAGAAGCAGCCGGCGTGGGCGGCGCCGATGAGCTCCTCGGGGTTGGTGCCGGCGCCGTTCTCGAAGCGGGAGCTGAACGAGTACTGGCCCTCGAAGGCCCCGCTCCCGAGGCGGACGGCGCCCTTGCCCTGCTGGAGGCCACCTTCCCACCGGGCGTTCGCGGTGCGTGCTGGCATCTGTGCGTCCTCCTCGTGCGGCCTTACTGCCTCGTTGGCTGGCCGCGTAGCACCCTACCGACGTGCGATCCTGTGGCGATGCCCGAGGGCGAGGCCCGGCCGCGGGTCGAGATCGAGTACTGCACCCAGTGCGGGTGGCTGGCCCGGGCCGCGTGGCTGGCGCAGGAGCTGCTGACCACGTTCGAGCGCGAGCTGGGCTCGGTCGCGCTGGTGCCGGGCACGGGCGGCGTTCTCGTCGTGCGGGTCGACGGCTCGCCGGTGTGGGACCGCAAGGCCGACGGCTTTCCCGAGCCCACCGCCCTCAAGCAGGCGGTCCGCGACCGCATCGCCCCCGGCCGCGACCTCGGCCACGCCGACCGCTGACGGCGCTCCGGGGACGGCCCCGGGGGCTCAGGCGACGACGGCTGGCGAGGTGGGCTCGCCGGCGGGCGACGTGTCGAACTGCGTGCGGTACAGCTCGGCGTAGCGGCCGCCGGCCGACAGCAGGTCGTCGTGGGTGCCGCGCTCGACGATCCGCCCGCCCTCGACGACCAGGATCATGTCGGCCGCCCGGACCGTGGACAGCCGGTGGGCGATGACGAGCGCCGTCCGCCCCGACAGCGCCTCGGTCAGCGCCCGCTGCACCGCCGCCTCGGACTCGGAGTCGAGGTGCGCGGTCGCCTCGTCGAGCACCACCACCCGCGGCCGGGCCAGCAGCAGGCGGGCGATGGTCAGGCGCTGGCGCTCGCCGCCCGAGAACCGGTAGCCGCGCTCGCCGACGACCGTGTCGAGCCCGTCCGGCAGCGACCGGACCAGCTCGGCGATCTGGGCACGGCGCAGGACGTCCCACAGCTCGGCCTCGCTCGCGTCCGGCCGGGCCAGGCGCAGGTTGGCGGCCACCGTGTCGTGGAACAGGTGCCCGTCCTGCGTGACCATGCCGAGCGTCTCCCTGATCGAGTCGAACCGCAGGTCGCGCACGTCCACGCCCGACAGCCGCACCGCGCCGGAGTCGACGTCGTAGAGCCGGGCGGACAGGGCCGCCAGCGTCGACTTGCCGGCGCCCGACGGCCCGACGAGCGCGACGAGTTGGCCGGGCTCGGCCCGGAACGAGACGCCGTGCAGGATCTCGACCCCGCCCCGGGTGTCGAGCACCGCGACCTCCTCGAGCGAGGCCAGCGAGACCTTGTCGGCCGGCGGGTAGGCGAAGCGCACGTCGTCGAACTCGACGGGCACCGGCCCGTCGGGCGCCCGCACGGCGTCGGGCTTCTCGCGGATCAGCGGCTCGAGGTCCAGCACCTCGAACACCCTCTCGAAGCTCACGAGCGCGGTCATCACCTCGACCCGGGCGCTGGCCAGGCCCATCAGCGGTGCGTACAGCCGGGTGAGCAGCAGGGCCAGCGCCACGACGGCCCCCGCCTCGAGCCGGCCCTCGATCGCCAGCCAGCCGCCGAGGCCGTAGACGAGCGCCAGGGCGAGCGACGACACGAACGTGAGGGCGGTGACGAAGCTCCACTGGGCCATCGCCATGCGGACGCCGATGTCGCGCACCCGCTCGGCCCGGCGCCCGAACTCGGCCGCCTCGTCGGCCGGCCGCCCGAACAGCTTGACCAGGGTGGCGCCCGGCGCCGAGAACCGCTCGGTCATCTGCGTGGTCATGGCCGAGTTGTGGTCGGCCTGCTCGCGGGTCAGCGCCGCCAGTCGCTTGCCCACCCTGCGGGCCGGCACCACGAAGATCGGCAGGATCACCAGCGCCAGCACCGTCACCTGCCACGACAGCCCGATCATCACGCCGATCGTCAGCAGCAGCGTGACCGCGTTGGTGACGACGCCCGACAGCGTGTCGCTGAATGCCCGCTGGGCGCCGATCACGTCGTTGTCGAGGCGACTCACGAGCGCACCCGTGCGCGTGCGCGTGAAGAACGCCACCGGCATGCGCTGCACGTGGTCGAACACGGCCCGCCGCAGGTCGAGGATCAGCCCCTCGCCGATGCGGGCCGACAGCCAGCGGGTCACCATGCTGGTCCCGGCCTCGGCCACGGCGATCAGCGCGATGAGGATCGCGAGGCGGACGACGACGCTGCTGTCCTCGTGCTGGTCGATGGCGTCGACCACCCGGCCGGCCAGGATCGGCGTGGCCACGGCCAGGACCGCCACGACGACGCTGAGCAGCAGGAAGACGATCAGGTCACGCCGGTGCGGGCGGGCGAACCGGACGATCCGCCGCAGCGTCGCCCGGGAGAACCGGCGCCGGTCGCTGCTCTGGTGCATGGCGTGGTGCAGGCTCATCCACGCCGTGGACTCCATGTCCATCTACGCCGTCCCCTCTGCGGTGTTCCGAGGGGGAAGACTGTAGCGACGGCTCGGCCGGACGCGGCACGGGGGCCGGCTGGCGCTCGGCCCCCGTTGCTGTTGCTGGACGGAGGTCGCCGGTCAGGCGGCCTTCGGCCAGATGCGGTGGTCGTGGTCGCCGAGCGACTCGTCTCCGGTGGCCCGGTTGTCGGTGAGCCAGCCGAAGGCGGCCCGCCACGGGACGGTCAGACCCGCCACGACGAACCCGGTCATCCAGACGCCGAGCGTGCCGTTGCGGATGTCGATGCCCCAACCGTCGAACATCGAGTAGTCGAGCCAGACG
Organism: Actinomycetota bacterium; assembly: GCA_046744265.1. Taxonomy (GTDB): domain Bacteria; phylum Actinomycetota; class Acidimicrobiia; order Acidimicrobiales; family VFJN01; genus DATCLS01. The sequence goes on along the minus strand of JBKPAS010000032.1, from coordinate 5,815 downwards.
ATGGCCCCGACGGCAACGACGAACGTGAGCAGCGAGCGGAACCGATCGATGATCGGGAGATTGTCGCTGAGGAAGTCGACGACCTTGACAGTGGCCAGTGCCAATAGCGCCACGACCGCGAACTGATACATGGTGCTACCTCCCCGTTGTGTGTGGGTGGGCATGTCGCCCACGGCATCAGACCTCGGTGAGTCAGATTGGTGACATGACAGCTCCGCGAACTGTGCGTGACGAACATGTCGGAGGCGGCGGGTGCCTCAGGCAGCGGGGCCGGTCGAGGCGCGCACGACGAGGCTCGTCGGCAGCTCGACGGAGGTCCCGGCCTGAGGCATGTCGCCGTCGAGCAGGTCCAGAAGCACGCGGGCGGCGATCTCGCCCTTCTCGGTCAGGGGCTGGTTGACGGTCGTGAGCGGGGGGTTGGTCGAGCTGGCCGTGGTCGTGTCGTCGAACCCGACGACCGACAGCTGACCCGGCACGTCGACACCCTTGGCGGCCGCCGCGTCCAGCACGCCGGCGGCCAGCTCGTCGCTCATCGCCACCACCCCGGTGGGCCGGTCGGCGCGGTCGAGTAGGGCGGCACCGAGCTGGCGTCCGACCGTGCGGGGCGACTGGTCGTCGCGGGCGGAGAGGACGGGCACGCCGTCCCACGCCAGGCCGGCCGCCTCGATCGCGTCGCGGATGCCGGCCAGGCGGGAGGCCGTGATGCCGAACCGGATCGGGCCCGGGTCCGTGGCGTCGAGCGCGCCGCCCGGCGCCCGGGGGGCCCGGGGCAGCGCCACCACCGCGATGCGGCGATGGCCCAGGTCGAGCAGGTGCCGGGTGGCCGCGGCGCTGGCGCCCCGGTCGTCGATGCCGACCCGGTACGGGGCCTCGACGGCCCCTGGGGACTCGACACGGCCGCCGTCCACGAGCACGAACGGCAGGCGCCGGGCGAGCAGCGCCTGGACGCGGGCGTCGCCGCTGACGTCGCAGATCGTGACGAACCCGTCGACGACCGCCTTGGCCAGCACATCGACCCCCGCGTCGTCGGCCTGCAGGCGGGGCAGCAGGGCGAGGCTCACGCCGGCGTCGTCCCACACGCCCGCCATGCCGGCGACGCACATGAGGATCGCCGGGTCGGTGAACAGGTAGGACAGCGGCTCGTCGTAGACGAGGCCCACCACGCCGGTGCGGCCCCGGCGGAGGCCCCGGGCCACCGGGTCGGGGCCGGGGTAGCCGAGGTCGGCGGCCGCCGCCAGGATGCGGTTGCGCAGCTTGGTCGAGAGCTGGTCAGGGCGGTTGTAGGCGTTCGAGACGGTCGTGCGGGAGACGCCGACCGCCACGAGGCCCTCTCCGCCCTCGGGTAGACCCGCCGGCTGCGGCCGCAGGCCGCATGACCGCCGGTAACCCGCGGGGTGGGACGCGGCCGACGGTGGGACGATGGTCTCCATGAAACGGACCATCACGGGCCGGCCGGCGAGCCGGCGGATGTCGCTGGGTGACCTCCGCCAGTTCCTCGCCTCGATCGAGGGGCTGCCCGACGAGGCGCTCATCAAGGCCCGCACGAGCTGGGGCAAGCACCTGCGGTCGCTCACCGTCGAGGAGGACGACGTCGGCTTCGGCGACTACCTCAAGGCCGTCAAGGCCGACGAGGGCGACGACCTCGGCGGCGCCAAGACCACCGGCTGAGCGACCGGCCGATCAGGCCTCCGCCTCCAGCCGCTTGTGGCGCTTGGCCTGGTAGAGCGCGCCGTCGGCCAGGTGGACGACCTCGCTGGCCTTGGCCGTCGCCAGGCCCACGCTGACGCCGACCGTGACCGTCCTGCCCCCGACGAGCTCGACCGGGGCCTCGATCGCCTCGATGATGCGCCGGACCGCCCGCGTCAGCTCGGCCGCGGCGTTGGCGCCGGCGCTCCCGTCCGCGTCTCCGTCGGCGAACACGATCGCGAACTCGTCGCCCCCGAACCGCACGACGAGGTCGTCCTCGCGCACGGCCCCGGCGATCCGCTCGGCGACCACCCGCAGCACCGCGTCGCCGACGTCGTGGCCGTGGGTGTCGTTCACGGGCTTGAAGTCGTCGAGGTCGAGGATGGCGACGGTCACGGGTCCGGATGCGCCGTCGAGCCGGCGGCGCAGCGCCGAGCGGTTCCCGACGCCGGTGAGCGGGTCGGTGACGGCGGCCCGCTGCAGGGCGTGCTGGCGGCGCTGCTCGCCCATGACCAGGGTGGCCAGGCGCATCGCCTGGCGCAGCCCGTCCTCGGTGGCAATGTTGAGCTCGACGGCGAGGCGCACCCAGACGATCACGCAGCCGAGCACGTCGCCGGTCGACCGCTCGGTCAGCGGCAACGTCCACGCCGACCGGTAGCCGGCGGCCCGGGCCGCGGCGGCCAGGTCGTCGGGGAACCCGGCGAACTCGCGCGGCGTGCGGGGCAGCCCGTCGACGACCGTCGGCCGCCACCAGCGCTCGTCGGACGACAGCCGCTCGGCGGGGCTGCCCGGCCGGGCGGCCACGATCGCCGAGCCGTCGAGCAGGCCGACGACCGCGGCGGCCCCCAGGTAGTGGGGCACGAGGTTGGCGCAGGCGGCCAGCACCTGCGGCAGCGGGGCGTCGGCGGTGAGCAGGTCGACGACGTGGCCGACGCCGTCGAGCTCGCCGCCGACCGGCCGTCCGATCACCAGCAGCCCCTTGACCACTGGGTCGTCGAGGAGGTTGTAGACGTCCGACTCGACGGTCATCCACGTGTCGTCGGGCCGGCGGAGCCGGTAACGGAGCGGCTCGACCACGGGGACGTCCCTGCCGTCCCGGGCGGCCGCCCGCAGCTGGGCCATGGCGTGCGTGATCCGCTCGACGTCGTCGGGGTGGACGCGCTCGAGGGCGTCACGACCGGGCCGGCTCTCGGGGTCGGTGCCGGTCACCGACGGGGCCGAGCGGCTCAGCCAGCGCGACCGCATGTCGGCGTCGATCAACGTGGCGAACGCCCCGGGTGCCCGGTCGAGCGCCCGGACCAGCCGGACGGCAACGTCCGGCGGCACGCCCAGCTCGTCGAACACGTCCAGGGGGTCCGCAGGGTCGGCAGGCTCGGCGGCCGGCCCTGGGCCGCCGGTGATGGACTCCGGCTCGTCGATCATCTCCGTCACGATGCGCGCCAACGCATGCGGCCCGTCCCCCCGTGAACCAGGATTCGGTTCGTAGCGTACGCGGCACGCGCGGTCGGCGTCACCCGTTCGCAAATCCGCACGGTCGCTGTCCGGTAGATGACGATCTCCTCACGGCCGCGGGGCCGGCGCGATGAGCGAAACGTTCGCCTGAGGAAACCACCGGCGACCTGGCCTCCCGCATCATGCGGGCGTCCCTGGCCACCGATCGCGGAGGTTCGCCCGTGGCCCTGTCAGCCGACATAGACCTTGCCGGCGCGCCGGTCACGACCGAGGCCGGCGGCGCCCGGCCGCACTGGATCGACGACTGGCGCCCCGAGGACACGACCTTCTGGGAGGCGACCGGCAAGCGCATCGCCCTGCGCAACCTGGCGTTCTCGATCTTCTCCGAGCACCTGGGGTTCTCGGTCTGGACGATGTGGTCGGTGTTCGTGCTCTTCCTGGGGCCCGAATACGGCTTCGATCCCGGCCAGAAGTTCCTGATGACCACGCTGCCGGCTGCGGCCGGGTCGCTGCTGCGGCTGCCCTACACGTTCGCGGTCGCCAAGGTCGGCGGCCGCAACTGGACGATCATCAGCTCGGCGCTGCTGCTCGTGCCCTTGTTCATGGCCGCCGCGGTCATCGAGCCGGGCGTGTCGTTCGGCACGATGCTGGTCATCGCCACGTTCGCCGGCGTGGGCGGCGGCAACTTCTCGTCGTCGATGTCCAACATCGACACCTTCTACCCCCAGCGGCTGAAGGGCTGGGCGCTCGGCCTCAACGCCGGCGGCGGCAACCTCGGCGTGGCCGTCGTGCAGCTCATGGGCCTGCTCGTGCTCGAGACCGCCGGCACCGACCACCCCCGGGTGCTGCTGGGCATCTACATCCCGCTCGTCGTGGTCGCCAGCCTGTGCGCAGCGCTGTTCATGGACAACCTCACGCACGCCACCAACGAGAAGCGGGCGATGCGTGACGTGATGCATCACAGCCACACGTACATCATGTCGTTCCTCTACATCGGCACCTTCGGCTCGTTCATCGGCTTCGGGTTCGCCTTCGGCCAGGTGCTGCTGGTGCAGTTCCCCGACCACTACGCGACGCCGGTGCGGGCCGCCTACGTCACGTTCCTCGGCCCGTTGCTCGGCTCGCTCGTACGGCCGGTCGGCGGCTGGCTGTCGGACAAGATCGGTGGCTCCCGGGTCACGTTCTGGAACTTCGTGGCCATGGCGGGCGGCGCCGGCATCGTGCTGGCCGCGTCCAAGGCCGAGTCCCTGCCGCTGTTCATCGTCGGCTTCGTGACGCTGTTCGTGCTGAGCGGCATCGGGAACGGCTCGACCTACAAGATGATCCCGGCGATCTTCGCGGCGAAGGCGGGCACGGCCGTCGAGGCCGGCGCCGACGCCGACGCCGAGACCGCCAAGGCGCGGCGCCTGTCCCGGGCTCTCATCGGCATCGCCGGTGCGGTCGGCGCCTTCGGCGGCGTGCTGGTGAACATCGCGCTGCGCCAGTCGTTCCTGTCGTCGGGGACGGGCGACGGGGCCTACATCGCCTTCATCGCCTTCTACGTCGCCTGCCTGATCGTGACGTGGCTGGTCTACATGCGGCCCGGCCGGGCCAAGCTGCAGGGGGTCTAGCCAGGGTGAGCGTCCCGGTGCCGGTGACGATCGGACGCCGCCCGAGCGGCCGCCCCGACGGCGGCATCGGTCCCGACGGGCCCGAGTTGCTGCCGCTGGACGCGGGCGAGCAGTACCGGTTCGGATTCGACATGGGGGCCTGCATCGGCTGCCACTCCTGCGAGGTGGCGTGTGCCGAGCAGAACGGGTTGCCGCCGGGCACGCCGTGGCGCCGGGTGGGAGAGGTCGAGGGCCTCGACCACCCGGCGACCCGCCGGTTCCACCTGTCGATGTCGTGCAACCACTGCCTCGAGCCGTCGTGCCTCGAGGGCTGCCCGACGCTCGCCTACGAGAAGCTCGACAACGGCGTGGTCGCCCACCACGCCGACGACTGCATCGGCTGCGAGTACTGCACCTGGAACTGCCCGTACTCGGTGCCGGTGTTCCAGCCCGACCGGCGCATCGTCACGAAGTGTGACATGTGCCAGCCCCGGCTGGCCGACGACCTGGCCCCGGCGTGCGTCAACGCCTGCCCGACCCATGCCATCACCGTCGAGAAGGTCGAGGTCGCCGCCTGGCGGGACGACCACTCGGCGGGCGACGCCCCCGAGCTGCCCAGCGCGGACCTCACGCTGTCGACCACCCGCATCACGCTGCCGCCGGACGTGCCCGACGAGACGTTCGCGGCCAGCGACTGGAACCTGCGGCCCGAGCACCCCCACTGGCCACTGGTGTGGCTGACGCTGGTGAGCCAGGTCGCGCTGGGGGTGAGCGCGGTGGCGGCCCTCGCTGGCGGCGGTCTGGGGACCCGCGGCCTGGCGGCGGTGCTGGCCGGCGCCGGGCTGGCCGGCGCGCTGTTCCACCTCGGGCGGCCGGCGATGGCGTGGAAGGCGGTGCGCAACATCCGGCGGTCGTGGCTGAGCCGAGAGGTCGTGCTGTTCTCGCTGTACGCGTTGCTCGGTGCGGCGGCCGTGCCGGTGCCGGCGCTCGCGGTGCCCGCCGCGGTCGCGGGCGCGGCCGGGGTGTACGCCTCGGCCCGGCTCTACATCGTGCCGGGACGTCCCGCGTGGGACACGCCGCTGACCGTC
>JBKPAS010000104.1:0-15344 GCA_046744265.1 Actinomycetota bacterium | reverse complement strand
GTTCAAGATCGCCGGCTCTCTCGCGGTCAAGAAGGCTGCCAAGCTGGCACATCCGAAGCTGCTCGAGCCGATCATGGCGGTCGAGGTGGTGACGCCCGAGGATTACATGGGCGACGTGATCGGTGACCTGTCCTCGCGGCGGGGCAAGGTGGAGGGTATGGAGCAGCGGGGGTCGAGCCAGGTCATACGCGCTCAGGTGCCGTTGTCGGAGATGTTCGGCTACGCTACTGACCTGCGTTCGCGCACCCAGGGTCGCGCGACCTACACCATGCAGTTCGACAGCTACCAGCAGACTCCTGCGTCGGTGCAGGAGGAGATCGTCGCTCGTGTACGCGGCGAGTGACCGAGTTCCGTTCCACGCGTTTACGTAGAGTCCAGAGAGGTCCGAGTCAGCCATGGCCAAGGAGAAGTTCGAGCGGACGAAGCCGCACCTGAACGTCGGCACCATGGGTCACATCGACCATGGCAAGACGACGCTCACGGCTGCCATCACGAAGGTGCTGGCCGAGGCCAACCCGAACGTGGCGGTGATGGCGTTCGACGACATCGACAAGGCCCCGGAAGAGAAGCAGCGGGGCATCACGATCAACATCTCGCACGTCGAGTACGAGACCCCGAACCGGCACTACGCGCACGTCGACATGCCGGGCCACGCCGACTACATCAAGAACATGATCACGGGCGCCGCCCAGGTCGACGGCGCCATCCTGGTCGTGGCGGCCACCGACGGCCCCATGCCGCAGACGCGTGAGCACGTGCTGCTCGCCCGCCAGGTCGGCGTGCCCTCGATCGTGGTGGCCCTCAACAAGGTCGACATGGTCGACGACGAGGAGCTGCTCGAGCTCGTCGAGCTCGAGGTCCGCGAGCTGCTGACCGAGTACGGCTTCCCCGGCGACGACACGCCGGTGGTGCGGGTCTCGGCGCTCAAGGCCCTCGAGGGCGACGAGCAGGCCAAGGCCGGCGTCATCGAGCTGATGGAGGCCGTCGACAGCTTCGTCCCCGAGCCCGAGCGCGACCTCGACAAGCCGTTCCTCATGCCGATCGAGGACGTGTTCTCGATCACCGGCCGCGGCACGGTCGTGACCGGCAAGGTCGAGGCCGGCGTCGTGCACGTGGGCGACGAGGTCGAGATCGTCGGCATCCGGCCGACGGCCAAGACGACCTGCACGGGCGTCGAGATGTTCCGGAAGCTGCTCGACCAGGGGCAGGCCGGCGACAACATCGGCGTGCTACTGCGGGGCACCAAGAAGGAAGAAGTCGAGCGCGGCCAGGTGCTGGCCAAGCCCGGTTCGATCACTCCGCACACGCACTTCGAGGCGCAGGTCTACGTGCTGACGAAGGAGGAGGGCGGCCGCCACAAGCCGTTCTTCACCAACTACCGGCCGCAGTTCTACTTCCGCACGACCGACGTCACGGGCACGATCGACCTGCCCGACGGGGTCGAGATGTGCATGCCGGGTGACAACACCACGATGACGGTCGAGCTGATCTCGCCCATCGCCATGGACGAGGGCCTGCTGTTCGCCATCCGCGAGGGTGGCCGCACGGTCGGCTCCGGCCGGGTCACGAAGATCCTGAAGTGATTCATGGTGGGCGGGCTGTCGGCCCGCCCACCGTCCTTAGCTCCTTGAAAAGCGAGTGAGATGGCCGAGAAGCAGAAGATCCGTATTCGCCTGAAGGCCTACGACCACGAGATCATCGATCAGTCGACGAAGAAGATCGTCGAGACGGTGCTCCGTACGCAGGCGACCATCAGGGGCCCGATCCCGTTGCCCACCGAGAAGCACCGGTACACGGTCATCCGCTCGCCCCACAAGGACAAGGACAGCCGCGAGCACTTCGAGATGCGCATCCACAAGCGGCTGCTCGACATCCTCGAGCCGACGCCCAAGACGGTCGATTCGCTGCAGCGCATCGAGCTGCCGGCGGGCGTCGACATCGAGATCAAGATCCAGCAGGCATAACGATCTGTGAGACGGAGCCCGGGCTCCGTCGCGCGTCACTGGTGAGCTCGCTTCAGTCGTCGTGCGAGTCGGGGTCGAGGTCTACGTCGCAGAGGTTGGACGAGATGCCCGCCTGCACGTCGAGCTCGGGGCCGTCGTCGGGCCCGAGGAACCACGGCTCGCCGGACTCGGCCTCGCGCCGGTCGTCGGCCAGGTGGCCGAACGGGTCACGCGGATCGCGGGCGCCGTCTTGCTGCTTCTGCCTCCGCCGACCTCGCAGAGCCATGCCGAAAGGTTAGTCTCGGCCCGCGGCACGTTCGTCCACTTCACAGGTTGGACTGGGCCACGGGGCGTGGCTATCATCGTTCGGCCGTGCGAAGTCCCGCCCGTGACGGGCTGGGGACGGCGCCGGCTGGCCCCCACGGGGCCCGTCCGAACAGGTCTCAACCTAGGTCCGCGCAGGCCCGCCGACCGCGGGAACCGGGCGGCACAACCGAGAGTAACGCTCCGCCGGGTTGCCCGTGCGGAGCGTTCGCGTGAAGCGAGAAAGACAAGCCGCATGGCCACTAGAGCGATCGTCGGCGAGAAGGTCGGCATGACACAGGTCTGGGACGACGACAACCGCGTCGTACCCGTGACGGTCCTGCGCGTGCGTCCCTGCCGCGTGGTCCAGGTGAAGACACAAGAGCGCGACGGCTACAGCGCTCTCCAGGTGACCTTCGGTTCCCGCAAGCCCAGCAAGCTGACCAAGCCCGTGGCGGGCCAATACGAGAAGGCCGGCGTCGACCCGGGCAACAAGCTCGTCGAGCTGCGCCTCGACGACGTCAGCGACTACGAGATCGGCCAGCAGATCGGCGTCGACGTGCTGTCGTCGGGCGAGCTGGTCGACGTCACCTCGGTCAGCAAGGGCAAGGGCTTCTCCGGCGTGATGAAGCGTCACGGGTTCGGGGGCCTGGGGGCCAGCCACGGCGCCCACCGGGTCCACCGGGCACCCGGCGCCATCGGCGCCTGCGCCACGCCGTCGCGCGTGTTCCGCGGCACCCGCATGGCCGGGCAGTCCGGCCGGCGCAAGACCACCACCCTCAACCTCAAGGTCGTCGAGGCCGACGCCGAGCGCGACCTGCTGCTGGTCAAGGGGTCGGTGCCCGGGCCGACCGGCGCACTCGTCCTCGTCCGTGACGCCGTCAAGGGCGGCTCGAAGAACGGCTCGAAGGGGAGCTGACGATGGCCAGCGTGAGCGTCACCAAGGTCAGCACGGGCAAGGCGTCGGGCAAGGTCGAGCTCGACGACGCCCTGTTCAGCATCGATCCCAACGTGCCGGTGATGCACCAGGTCGTCACCGCCCAGCTCGCCGCCCGGCGGGCCGGCACGCAGTCGACCAAGACCCGGGCCGAGGTGTCCGGCGGCGGCGCCAAGCCGTGGCGGCAGAAAGGCACCGGCCGGTCGCGCCAGGGCTCGATCCGGTCGCCGCAGTGGCGGGGCGGCGGCGTCGCCCTCGGCCCCAAGCCCCGCAGCTATCGCCAGCGCACGCCGAAGAAGATGGTGCGCCTGGCGCTGGCGTCGGCCCTGTCCGACCGGCGGGCCGACGGCAAGGTCGTCGTGCTCGACGAGTGGGGCCTCGACGCCCCCAGCACCCGCCAGGCGGCCGAGGTCCTCGGCAAGATCGGCGTCGAGGGTCGGGTGCTGGCCGTGCTGACCCGCGGTGACGAGGTGGCGTGGAAGAGCCTGCGCAACCTGCCCGACGTCCACGTGCTCACCACCGACCAGCTCAACGCCTACGACGTGCTGGTCAGCGACTACGTCGTGTTCACGAAGGATTCGCTGCCCCAGCCGAAGGCCCCGGCGGAGCCGGCTGAGCCGGCCGAGACCGCGGAGGATGCCTCGTGAAGAACGCCCGTGACGTGATCATCGCTCCGGTCGTGAGCGAGAAGTCGTACGCCCTCATGGAGGAGGGCGCCTACACGTTCACCGTGCACCCCTCCGCCTCCAAGCCCGAGATCCGCGACGCCGTGCAGGAGATCTTCGGCGTGCGGGTCGCCAAGGTGAACACGCTCAACCGCCAGGGGAAGCGCAAGCGCAACCGCCGCACGTTCACCTGGGGCAAGCGTCCCGACACGAAGCGGGCGATCGTCACCCTCGTCGAGGGCGACACGATCGACCTGTTCACGGATTGACGGACTGATCGATATGGCACTCCGCAAGCGCAAGCCCACCAGCCCGGGACGGCGGTTCCAGACCGTCTCCGACTTCTCCGAGATCACCCGCGACAAGCCCGAGCGCTCGCTCGTTGCCAAGAAGACGTCGTCGGGCGGCCGCAACGTGCACGGCCGGAAGACCTCCCGCCACCGCGGCGGTGGCCACAAGCAGCGCTACCGCGTCGTCGACTTCCGCCGTGCGAAGGACGGCGTGCCCGCCAAGGTCGCGGCCATCGAGTACGACCCCAACCGCAGCTGCCGCATCGCGCTGCTCCACTACCTCGACGGCGAGAAGCGCTACATCCTCGCCCCGCGGGGCGTGAGCGTGGGCGACACGCTGCAGTCGGGTCAGGGCTCCGAGATCCGGCCGGGGAACGCCCTGCCGCTGCGCTACATCCCGGTCGGCACGACCGTCCACAACGTCGAGCTCAAGCCGGGTGCCGGCGGCAAGATGGCCCGCTCGGCCGGCTCGTCCGTCGTGCTGCTGGCCAAGGAGGGGGCGTACGCCACCCTGCGCCTGCCGTCCACCGAGATGCGCCGGGTCGCGATCGACTGCCGCGCCACGGTCGGCGAGGTCGGCAACGCCGAGCACGAGCTGGTCAAGGTCGGCAAGGCCGGCCGCAACCGGTGGAAGGGCGTGCGCCCGCAGACCCGCGGCGTCGCCATGAACCCGGTCGACCACCCGCTCGGCGGCGGCGAGGGCAAGTCGTCGGGTGGCCGCCACCCCGTGTCGCCCTGGGGCAAGCCCGAGGGCCGCACCCGCAAGAAGAACCAGCCGTCCGACAAGCTCATCGTGCGTCGCCGCCGTACCCGCGGGGCGAGGAGATAACAGATGCCGCGTTCGCTCAAGAAGGGCCCCTTCGTCGACGAGCACCTGCTCCGCAAGGTCGACGCCTTGAACACCAGGGGCGAGAAGAAGGTCATCAAGACCTGGTCGCGCCGCTCGACGATCATCCCCGACATGGTCGGGCACACGGTCGCCGTGCACGACGGCCGCAAGCACGTGCCCGTCTACATCACCGAGTCGATGGTCGGGCACAAGCTCGGCGAGTTCGCCCCCACCCGCACGTTCCGGTACCACGCTGGCCAGGAGAAGGGCGCCCGAGGGAGGCGATGAGCATGGCCACCGCCACCACGACCATCAAGACGAATGAGCGCCCTGGCACCCGGGCCGTGCACCGGCATGCCCGCATGTCGGCCACCAAGGCGCGGGCCGTGCTCGACCTCATCCGCAACCTGCCGGTCGACGAGGCCGCCGACGTGCTGCGCTTCACCGAGCGGGCCGCGGCCGAGGCGATCGGCCGGGTCCTGGCCTCGGCGATCGCGAACGCCCAGCACAACGACGAGCTCGACTCCGAGTCGCTGTACGTGTCGGCCTGCTTTGCGGACGAGGGCCCGACGCTCAAGCGCTGGCGCCCCCGGGCCCGGGGCCGCGCCACCCGCATCCGCAAGCGCACCTGCCACATCACGATCATCGTGAGCCCGATGCCGCCCGAGATGGTCGAGAAGGTCGAGGCCAAGCGGGCCGCGGCCGGTCCGGTGGCCGGTGGGCGCCGGGGCCGTGGTGGCCGAGCCGCCCGCCAGTCCCGCCGCGAGCGCGTGGCCCGCAGCCGCGGCGAGCAGGTCGAGCCGGAGGACACCTCCGCCGACGAGTCGACCGAGTCCGAGGAGCCGACCACCGACGACGTCGTCGCCGAGGAGGACGTCGCCGGCGGCGAGCCGACCGACGAGATCGTTGTCGAGGCCGAGGAGGCCGTCGAGGCCGACGAAGACGCAGACGAGGTGGAGGACTCCGACGAGGACTCCGACACCGGCAAGGAAGACAAGTAATGGGCCAGAAGGTCAATCCCTACGGGTTCCGGCTCGGCGTCACCACCGACTGGAAGTCGCGGTGGTTCGCCGACCGCGACGAGTACAGCGACAACGTCATCGAGGACTGGAAGATCCGCGACTACCTGATGGGCGAGCTTCCCCACGCCGCCATCAGCCGCATCGAGATCGAGCGCACCCGCGACCGCCTGCGGGTCGACGTGCACACCGCCCGGCCGGGCATCGTCATCGGCCGGCGGGGTAGCGAGGCCGACCGCCTGCGGGGCGGCCTCGCCAAGATCACGGGCAACCCGAAGGTGCAGCTCAACATCCAGGAGATCAAGCAGCCCGAGCTCGACGCGGCCCTGATCGCCCAGGGCGTCGCCGACCAGCTCAGCGCCCGCGTGGCGTTCCGCCGGGCCATGAAGCGCGCCGTGCAGAACGCCCAGAAGGCCGGCGCCCAGGGCATCCAGGTCATGTGCTCGGGTCGCCTCGGCGGTTCCGAGATGGCCCGCACCGAGAGCTACCGCGAGGGCCGCGTGCCCCGCCACACCCTGCGGGCCGACATCGACTACGGCTTCCGCGAGGCCCGCACCACGGCCGGCCGCATCGGCGTGAAGGTGTGGCTCTACAAGGGCGACGTCCTGCCCTACAAGGCGACCAGCGGCGACAAGATCTCGCGCGAGGCGGCCATGGCCGTCGGCGAGACGTCCGGCGCCGCCGCCCCGGCCGGCCAGAAGCGGGTCGTGTCGTCCGCGGCCGCCCGCCGCCGCCCGGCCGAGGGCGCCCCGGCCGAGGAGCAGGAAGAGCACGAGCCGCTCATCAAGGAGGCCGACCCCGAGCTCGAGCGCCTCCTCGCCGAGGAGGAAGAGATCGAGCGCCGGGTGACCGAGCACCACGAGACGCCCCACTTCCGCCCGGGGGACGAGTGACATGTTGATGCCGCGCAAGGTCGCGCACCGCAAGCACCACCGGGGCCGCATGAAGGGCGTCGCCAAGGGCGGCACCGAGCTGATGGCCGGCGAGTTCGGCATCCAGGCCCTCGAGCCGGGGTGGATCACCGCCCGCCAGATCGAGGCCGCCCGTATCGCCATGACCCGCCACATCAAGCGCGGCGGCAAGGTGTGGATCAACGTCTTCCCCGACAAGCCGGTCACCCAGAAGCCGGCCGAGACCCGCATGGGGTCGGGGAAGGGCAACCCTGAGCGCTGGGTCGCCGTCGTGCGCCCGGGCCGCGTCATGTTCGAGCTGTCGTACCCCGACGCCGACATCGCCCGGGCCGCCATCGAGCGGGCGATCCAGAAGCTGCCGATCAAGGCCCGGTTCGTCACCCGTGAGGAGGCGCTGTAGCCATGCCGAGGGAGAGTTTCCGCGACCTCGACGACGGCGGCCTCATCGACCGGCTGTCCGAGGCGAAGGACGAGCTGTTCAAGCTGCGGTTCCAGCACGCCACCGGGCAGCTGACCAACTACTCGCGCCTCCCCCAGGTGCGCAAGGACATCGCCCGCCTCGAGACCGAGCTGCGGGCCCGTGAGATCGCGGCCGCCGAAGAGCTGGCCAGCAGTGAGGAGAACGCGTGATGGGTGAGCCCACCACCACGGCGACGTCGACGAGTCGCGGCGCCCGGAAGGTGCGGGAGGGCGTGGTGGCGTCGACGGCGATGGACAAGACCGCCATCGTCGTCGTCGAGACCCGCAAGCCGCACCCGCTCTACAAGAAGACGATGGTGCGGACCCGCCGCTTCCACACCCACGACGAGAACAACGACCTGCGGGTCGGCGACCGCGTCCGCATCGTCGAGACCCGGCCCTACTCGAAGCACAAGCGGTGGCGGCTGGTCGAGATCCTCGAGAGGGCGAAGTAAGTGAACCGGCGAAGCCGGTGCACCGGCAACACAGTGATCCTTTGGATCATCGGCGACACCAACCGCCAGCACGCCGCCCGTGCGGTGCCGTCGATCAGCCGCGAGGAGATGTGCCGATGATCCAGCAGGAGTCCCGCCTCAAGGTCGCCGACAACAGCGGCGCCAAGGAGGTCCTCGTCATCAAGGTGCTCGGCGGCTCGCGCCGCCGCTACGCCTCGATCGGCGACGTCTTCGTGGCCACCGTGAAGGACGCCATCCCCGGCGCCGCGGTCAAGAAGGGCGACGTCGTGCGCTGCGTGATCGTGCGCACCAAGAAGGAGCGCCGCCGCCCCGACGGCAGCTACATCCGCTTCGACGAGAACGCCGCCGTGCTCATCGGGCAGGACCGCAACCCCCGCGGTACCCGCATCTTCGGCCCGGTCGGGCGCGAGCTGCGCGACAAGCGGTTCATGAAGATCGTCTCGCTCGCCCCCGAGGTGCTGTGATGGCCGGCCTCAAGCTCCGCAAGGGCGACCGCGTCCGTGTGCTCACCGGGAAGGACCGGGGCAAGGAGGGCGAGATCATGCGTGCCATCCCCCGCGAGGGCAAGGTGATCGTAGAGGGCGTCAACGTCGCCAAGAAGCACCAGCGCCCGACCCAGGCCACCCAGCAGGGCGGCATCATCGACAAGGACATGCCGCTGCCGGTGTCGAACGTCGCGCTGGTGTGCCCGTCGTGCCACCGCCCGACCCGCGTCGGGTACCGGTTCGACTCGTCCGGCGACAAGATCCGCATCTGCCGGAAGTGTGGGGGTGACATCTGATGAGCACCACCACGACCGAGCGCCCGGTGCCCCGGCTCAAGGTCCGCTACAACGACACGCTGCGCGCCAGCCTGCAGAGCGAGCTCGGCCTGGGCAACGTCATGCAGGTCCCCCGGTTGAGCAAGATCGTCGTCAACATGGGGGTCGGCGGCGCCACCCAGCAGGCCTCGCTGCTCGAGGGCGCCCAGCGCGACCTGACCGTCATCACCGGCCAGAAGCCGCTCGTCACCCGGGCCAAGAAGTCGATCGCCGGCTTCAAGCTCCGCGAGGGCAACGCCATCGGCGCCAAGGTGACGCTGCGGGGCGACCGCATGTGGGAGTTCCTCGATCGGCTCATCTCGATCGCCATCCCCCGCATCCGTGACTTCCGGGGCCTCGACCCCCGCAGCTTCGATGGCCACGGCAACTACACCTTCGGTCTCACCGAGCAGCTCGTGTTCCCCGAGATCGACTACGACAGCATCGACCAGCCCCGTGGGATGGACATCACCATCGTCACCACGGCGAGCACCGACGCCGAGGGGCGCGCGCTCCTGCTGGCGTTCGGATTCCCGTTCAAGCGCGAGGGTCAGTGAACCATGGCGAAGAAGGCGCTCATCAACAAGCAGCAGCGCAAGCCCAAGTTCAAGGTGCGGGCCTACACCCGCTGCCGGCGCTGCGGCCGGCCGCACTCGGTGTTCCGCAAGTTCGGGCTGTGCCGTATCTGCCTGCGGGAGCTGGCGCACGCCGGCGAGCTGCCCGGCGTCACGAAGGCGAGCTGGTGAGGGGAGGCGACTCATGACGATGACCGACCCCATCGCGGACATGCTCACCCGCATCCGCAACGCCAACATCGCCATGCACGACGAGGTGCGCATGCCGTCCTCGAACCTCAAGGAGGCCCTGGCGGCCGTCCTCGAGAAGGAGGGCTACATCTCCGGCTTCGACGTCGAGGAGAACCCGGGCAAGCCCGGGCGCATCCTGGCGGTGAAGATGAAGTACAGCCCCGAGCGGGCGCGCACGATCTCCGGCATCAAGCGGGTGTCCAAGCCCGGCCTCCGGGTCTACTCGAAGGCGACCGAGGTGCCGCGCGTCCTGGGCGGCCTGGGTGTCGCCGTGCTCTCGACCAGCCAGGGCCTGCTCTCCGACCGTGAGGCGCGCAAGCGCCGGGTCGGCGGCGAGGTCCTCTGCTTCGTGTGGTGAGGGTGATCTGAGATGAGCCGCGTCGGAAAGTCCCCGATCAACATCCCCCTCGGCGTCGACGTCGACGTCGTGGGCGACCGCGTCACCGTGACCGGCCCCAAGGGCACGCTCGAGCGCACGATCCCGGGCGCCATCAAGGTGGAGGACAACGGCGACACCCTTACGGTGGTCCGCCCCGACGACGAGCGCGAGAACCGCGCCCTGCACGGGCTCGTCCGCTCGCTCGTCAACAACATGGTCGTCGGCGTGACCGAGGGCTTCCGCAAGGAGCTCGAGATCGTCGGCGTCGGCTACCGGGCCACCGCCCGGGGGCCGAACGCCATGGAGCTGGCCCTCGGCTTCAGCCACCCGGTCAGCATCACCGCCCCCGAGGGCATCACGTTCGAGGTGCCCGCCCCCAACCGCATCGTCGTCTCCGGCATCGACAAGGAGAAGGTCGGCCAGGTGGCCGCCGACATCCGTGGCTGGCGCAAGCCCGAGCCCTACAAGGGCAAGGGCGTGCGCTACGCCGGCGAGTACGTCCAGCGCAAGGCCGGCAAGGCCGGCAAGTAGCGCAGAGGAATTTGCGATGAGCAACAGCGCCAAGCACAAGCGGAACGCACGCATCAAGCGCCACAGCAGGGTGCGCAAGCACGTCCGGGGCACCGCCGAGCGGCCGCGCCTCGCCGTGTTCCGCTCGAACAAGCACATCTCGGCCCAGGTCATCGACGACTACCGCGGCCAGACCCTGGCGGCGGCCTCGACGCTCGAGGCCGACCTGCGCTCGGGCAGCGGCAACAAGGACGCGGCCGCCAAGGTCGGGCGCCTCCTCGCCGAGCGCGCCAAGGCCGCCGGGGTCAGCAAGGTCGTCTTCGACCGGGGCGGCTTCCTCTACCACGGCCGGGTCGCGGCCGTGGCCGAGGGGGCCCGCGACGCAGGACTGGAGTTCTGATGGCCAACGGCAGCGGCAACCGACCCCCCGGCGGCGGCGGGAATCGTCCTCCCGGCGGCGGCAACCGACCGCCCGGTGGCGGCAACCGGCCTCCCCGCGAGCGGCGGGAGCGCGAGCCCCGCGACAACCCGCGCGCCTCCGGTGACGCCACCCTCCACGAGTCGCGGGTGATCAACATCAACCGGGTCGCCAAGGTGGTCAAGGGCGGCCGCCGGTTCTCGTTCACCGCGCTGGTCGTGATCGGCGACGGCAACGGCCGGGTCGGCCTCGGCTACGGCAAGGCCAAGGAGGTGCCCCTCGCAATCCAGAAGGGCACGGAGGAGGCCCGCAAGAACCTGTTCAAGGTGGCGCTGGCCGGCACGACGATCGTCCACCCGGTTGTCGGCGAGATGGGCGCGGGGCGGGTCTACATGAAGCCCGCCGCCCCCGGTACCGGGGTCATCGCCGGCGGCGCGGCCCGCGCCATCCTCGAGGAGGCCGGCATCAAGGACGTGCTGTGCAAGTCGCTCGGCTCGTCCAACCACATCAACGTGGCCCGGGCGACGATCGCTGGGCTCCAGGGGCTGAAGCGGCCCGACGAGGTGGCCAAGGCCCGGGGGCTGTCGCCCGAGGAGATCATGCCGGGCGCCCTGTGGACCGCCTACAAGGAGAGCGAGCGCGAGCGGGCCGAGCCCCAAGAGGTCGCCACCTGATGGCCGACATCCGGGTCACCCAGGTCCGCTCGTCGATCGGCGCCAAGCCCAAGCACCGCGGCACGCTGCGGGCGCTCGGGCTGGGGCGCATCGGCAAGTCGAACACCCTGCCCGACCGTCCCGAGATCCGGGGGATGATCGCCAAGGTCCCCCACCTCGTCTCGGTGGCGGCCGCCGACGAAGAGGCCAAGTGACGCCATGACCGTCAAGCTGCACGACCTCAAGCCCGCCGTGGGCGCCCGCCGGCCGCGCAGGCGGGTCGGCCGGGGCATCGCGGGCAAGGGCGGCAAGACCGCCGGCCGCGGCACGAAGGGCCAGCGGGCCCGCGACACCGTCCCCGTGAACTTCGAGGGCGGCCAGATGCCGCTGCACATGCGGGTCCCCAAGCTGCGGGGCTTCAACAACCCGTTCCGGGTCGAGTACCAGGCCATCAACCTCGACACGCTCGAGGAGTCGGGGCTCGACGAGGTGACGCCCGAGTCGCTGCACGCCAAGGGGCTGACGCACAAGGGCGCGCTGGTGAAGATCCTGGGCCGGGGCGAGGTGTCGCGGGCCATCACCGTGAAGGCCCACGCGTTCTCGCACGCGGCGGCCCAGGCCATCACCGACGCCGGGGGCTCGGTCGAGATCCTCCCCAAGCCGTGGGGCGATCGCCGTCCCCCGGCCAAGGGCAACCAGTTCGCCAACCGCTGATCGTTCGCTGATCGCGCCCGGGTTGCAACTAAGGCCGCTGCAGCGGCAAGACTGGCGTACTCCACGCCCATCGAGCATCGGTGCGCTCGGTGGGTGCGGCGGCTGAAGGGGAGAACGAACGGTGTTGTCGAGCCTCTGGAACATGTTCAGGGTCACGGACCTGCGGAACAAGATCCTGTTCACCCTGGCGATCATCAGCCTCTACAGGTTCGGCGCGTACGTCCCCGCACCCGGCATCGACCTCGACCAGCTCGACAACCTGCGCCGTCAGGCCGAGCAGTCGGGCGGCGTGCTCGGCTTCCTCAACCTGTTCTCGGGTGGCGGCCTGACGAACTTCGCCATCTTCGCGCTCGGGATCATGCCCTACATCACGAGCTCGATCATCATGCAGATCCTCACGGTGGTGATCCCCAAGCTCGAGGAGTGGCAGCAGCAGGGCGCCGTGGGTCAGCGGAAGATGACCCAGTGGACCCGCTACCTGACGATCACGATCGCCATCCTGCAGTCGACCGCCCTGGCGTTCCTGTTCCACAACGGCGGCGGCGGCCTGCTCGGCGGGGCCAAGAATCCGACGAACGTCGACGTCCTGCCCGAGTTCACGGTGCCGCGGGTCATGCTGGTCGTGCTGGTCCTCACTGCGGGCACCGCCATGCTCATGTGGATGGGCGAGCTGATCACCCAGCGAGGCATCGGCAACGGCATGTCGCTGCTGATCTTCTCGAGCGTCGTCTCGCGCATCCCAGCCGAGTTCGGCCAGATCCGGGCCGAGAAGGGCTGGCCGCTCACCGTCGGCCTGCTCGGGCTGTTCATCGTCGTGCTCGTCGGCATCGTGTTCGTCGAGAACGGCCAGCGGCGGATCCCGGTGCAGTTCGCCAAACGCGTGGTGGGCCGCCGCATGTACGGCGGGCAGAGCACCTACATCCCGCTCAAGGTGAACCAGTCGGGCGTCGTCCCGATCATCTTCGCCAGCTCGGTGCTGTACCTGCCGCTGCTCGTCACGCAGGTCCTGCCGTCGGGCGAGGGCAGTTGGGGCGTCAAGGCGCAGGAGTGGATCAACAACAACCTGGTCCAGCCCGACTCCGTCTACTACATCGTGCTCTACGGCCTGCTGATCATCGGCTTCGCGTACTTCTACACGGCCATCGCCTTCGACCCGCACAAGCAGGCCGACACGATCCGCAAGCAGGGCGGGTTCATCCCCGGCATCCGGCCCGGTCCCCAGACCGAGCGGTACCTGGCCAAACTGCTGGCCCGCATCACGCTGCCGGGTGCGCTGTTCATCGCCGCCATCGCCCTGCTGCCGCCGCTGCTGCTGGCGTTCGCCAACGTCCGGGCGTTCGCGTTCGGGGGCACCTCCATCCTCATCGCGGTCGGTGTCGCGCTCGAGACGATGAAGCAGATCGACAGCCAGCTCATGATGCGCAACTACGAAGGGTTCCTGCAGTGACCCTTGGGGTTCGGCTCGTCCTGCTCGGGCGGCAGGGCGCCGGCAAGGGGACCCAGTGCGTGCGGCTCTCGCGGCACTACGTCGTTCCTCACATCTCCACCGGCGACATGCTGCGCGCCGCGGTCAAGGAGGAGAGCGACCTCGGGCTCAAGGCGGCCGAGATCATGGCGGCCGGCGAGCTCGTGCCCGACGACATCATGATCGGCATCGTCCAGGAGCGGCTCAACCAGGGCGACACGACCCAGCGGGGCTACATCCTCGACGGGTTTCCCCGCACGGTCGAGCAGGCCGAGGCGCTCGCCGAGATCACGGCCGACCGGCCGCTCGACGTCGTCATCGACCTCGATGTCCCGAAGGAGAACGTGCTCGACCGGCTGTCGCGCCGTCGGGTCTGCAGCGACTGCGGGGCCAACTACTCGGTCGACGCCCCGCCGCGCTACGGGCTGGTGTGCGACAACTGCGGCGGTGACGTCGTGCAGCGCGAGGACGACACGCCCGAGGCGATCGAGAACCGCCTGGCCGAGTACGAGCGCAAGACGGCCCCGCTCATCGCCTGGTACCGCGAGCGCCAGCTGCTCGAGGTGGTCGACGGGCTCGGCCCGCCCGACCAGGTGAGCCAGCGCATGATCGAGGTCGTCGAGTCCTACCGACAGAATTAGGTCATGATTCCGCAGTCGGGTTCTCTCTAGTCACGTGCCGCGCCGGACCGACGAAGAGATCAAGACCATGCGCCGGGCAGGGCGCGTGGTCGCGGAGATGCACGACCGCATCCGGGCCGCCATCGAGCCCGGGGTGACCCCGCGCCAGCTCGACGCCATCGGGCGGCAGGTGCTCGACCGGCGGGGGGCGACGTCGAACTTCCTCGGCTACCAGGGCTACCCGGCCGTGATCTGCGCCAGCCCCAACGACGTGGTCGTCCACGGCATCCCCGACGACACTCCGCTGCGCGAGCGCGACATCATCGCCATCGACTGCGGGGCGATCGTCGACGGCTACCACGGCGACGGTGCGATCACCGTGGGGGTGGGCGAGATCGACCCCGCCGCTGCCGAGCTGATCGAGGTCACCCGGCGGGCGCTGCACGCCGGCATCGCCCAGATGGTGCCGGGCAACCGCATGGGCGACCTGGGCTCGGCCGTCCAGGCTGTGGTCGAGGGGGCCGGGTTCAGCGTGGTGCGCGAGTACGTGGGCCACGGCATCGGCACGGCCATGCACGAGGCGCCCGACGTGCCCAACTACGGGCGGCCGGGCAAGGGTCAGAAGCTGCGGGTCGGCGACGTGTTCGCGGTCGAGCCCATGACCTGCGCCGGCAGCGCGGAGACGACCGTGCTCGACGACGGGTGGACGGTCGTGACGGTCGACGGCTCGCTGTCGGCCCACTGGGAGCACACGATCGCCATCACCGACGACGGCCCCGAGATCCTGACGCTGCCCTGAACGGGATCCGAACGCTCGTCAGCTCACGTCAAGACACGAGGGGGGCGACCTCGGCGCCGAACGCGGCGATCTGGTCCACCAGCTCGGTGGCCGAACGCGACCGCAGGCGGACCTGCCCCTGGCGGACGCCCAGGTCGCGTAGCCAGCCGAGCCCCTCGGCCACCTTCTCGGGCGGGCCGGTAAGCGCCGGGCCGCCGAGGTCCCACGCCGGCTCGCCGACGTAGACCGACCCCACGAGCGCGCCGAGGTCGAACGCTTCGGGCCGCCCGGCCTCGTCCCGCAGCCGGCGGACCCGGTCGACGACCTCGCGGTCGATCGGCCCCTGGGGCAGCCAGCCGTCGCCCCGGGT
>JBKPAS010000138.1:0-4988 GCA_046744265.1 Actinomycetota bacterium | reverse complement strand
GCGCTGTGGCGGGCCATCGCCGCGTCCGCCGCGCCGCGCCCGGCCTGGCCTCGACGCCTGGCGGGCTAGTGGCTGACGGCGTGCGCGCGGTTGTCGTGCCGGCCGGTCTGTCCGGCCTGCCGGTTCTCCGACGACTCGTCGGTGCCGGCGGTCTCGTCGGTGGCCGTTTCGCCGGCCGCTCGGCGCGTCCGCATCGCTCGCACCACGAACACGATCGCCCCGACCACGATCGGGACGACCAGCAGGCGGAGCGCCAGCGGCTTGCCCTCGGCGGTCGACTGCACGGCGTCGCGAGCGGTCTCGGTCGTCGACTGGACGGCCTCGCGGGCGGTCTTGCCCGCGTCTCGGGCCGTCCGGCCGGCGCGACGCAGCCGGTTCGGCTCGTCTCGGGTTCTCAGGAACATGGCACCTCCTGGGGTGGGGTCCGTCGCGCGTCTTCCCGCAAATGGCGCTGCCGAACCACTTCCCATACGCGCCGGTGCCCCCGGCGGGCCGGGGGCACCGATTTTCGTTGTCGAGCAACCGGCGGTGTCAGATGCGCCGCGGTCGACCGGCTCCCGTCACGACGTTGTAGATCAAGAGCACCACCACGGCACCGATGATCGACCCGATGATGCCCGACGCCTGGAAGGCGCCCTCGTCGGTGTCCCGGTTGAAGATGAGCCAGCCCAGGAAGCCACCGACGAACGAGCCGACGACACCGAGGGCCACGGTCTGCAGGAACGACATCGGATCGGGCCCGGGTACCAGCAGACGTGCCAGGTATCCGGCGATGATGCCAATGATGAAGAGGGCGATGATGAAACCGATCATTCTGTCATTTCTCCCCTCGGCGAGTAGGACACCGCATGTCTTCCCGCCGCTTCTTCGGACCAAACGCGACGGCCTTATACCTCGACGTCCAGCACCAGTTGCTCGTCGTCACGGGTGAAGACGTAGCGCAGCCCGCCGATCTCGTTGGCCACCTCGATGCCCACGTCGAGCAGGCCGTCCTCGTCGACCCAGCGGTCGAACAGGGCCACCATCTCGGCGTGGGCCCGGTGGTCATCGTTGGGCAGGAAGGTGACGGTCAGCGGCATGCCCCGAGGCACGACGGCCCGATCGACCGCGATCGGCTCGAGCGGGACGAGGTCGAGCTGGACCCTGTCCGAGCTGTGCTCGAGGAACACGAGCTGGCACGTCGACACGGCGGTCAGCTCGCCGCCGAGCGCGGCTCGTCGGTCGAGCCGGCGAACGTGTCGTTCATCTTCGCCAGGCTCGCCCGCAGCAGCCGCGAGACCTGCACCTGGCTGACGCCGACGCGTGCCGCGATCTGCGACTGGGTCATGCCGCCCATGAACCGCAGCTCGACGATGCGCCGCTCGCGCGCCGGCAGCGTCGCCATCAGCTCGGCCACGGTCATGCGGGCCTCGGCCGCCTCGAGCTGCCGGTCGTCCTCGCCGAGGTTGGGCTCGTCGTCGGACTCGTCCGCACTGGGCGGCGTGAGCGGCACCCGGCTGTAGGACCGGCCGGCCTCGAGCGTCTCGAGCACCTCCTCGACCGGCACCCCGGCCCTCTCGGCGATCTCCTCGACCGTCGGCGAGCGGCCCAGCACCTGACCCAGCTCGGTCACGGCGACGTTGACCGTGTGGTGCAGGTCCTTCAGGCGGCGGGGGACGTGCACGGCCCACGTGGTGTCGCGGAAGTGGCGGCGGATCTCACCGACGATTGTCGGTACCGCGAACGTCGAGAACACCACGCCGTAGGTGGGGTCGAAGCGCTCGACCGCTTTCAGGACGCCCAGCATGGCGACCTGGACCAGGTCGTCGAGCGGCTCACCCTTGTGCGCGAAGCGCTGGGCGCAGTGGACGGCGAGCCAGCGGTGTTCCTCGATCAGCTCGTTGCGCAGCTCGCGGTCGCCGCTCGCCCGGTACCGCTCGAACCGCTCGTCCACCTTCGCGCCCCGGCGCCGGCCGGACCGGCGCGTGACGCCACTGCTGTCGCTGGTGTCGTCGTCGGTCCCCACGGTGTCATCGCCTCGCGTGGCCACCCTGAGGGACTACCCGATCGGCCGGCGTCTACACCGTCACGGCCGGTCCGGGTACGGGCACGCTGCGGCGTCGCCCCGGCGCGCTACGTTGCCGCGCATGGCTGGCATGGATCTGGGCATCGAGGGGCGGCGGGCGGCGGTGGCGGCGGGCTCGGCCGGGCTCGGCCTCGCCTGCGCCCGGGCGCTGGCCGCCGCCGGCGTACGGGTCGCGCTGTGCGGGCGCGACGCCGGAAAGGTCGACGCCGCGGCCAAGGGCATCGCCGCGAACGGTGGCGAGGCGGTGGGCCTGGTGGCCGACGTGTCGACGACCCAGGGCGCCACCGGGTTCGTTGAGGACGCGATCGGCGCGCTGGGCGGCGTCGATATCCTGGTCACCAACGCCGGCGGCCCCCCGGCCGGCAACTTCGCGACGACCTCGCTCGACGCCTACCTGCCGGCGCTGCAGCTCAACCTGCTGTCGACGGTCGCGATGTGCACCGCCGCCGTGCCGCCGATGGCCGAGCGGGGCTGGGGCCGGGTGGTGGCCATCACGTCCAGCACCGTGCGCCAGCCCGCGGCCCAGCTCATCCTGTCGAACACCGCCCGGGCGGGGGCGACCGGCTTCCTCAAGACGCTGGCCACCGAGGTGGCGCCGCGCGGGGTGACCGTCAACTCGGTCCAGCCAGGGCTCCACGCCACCGACCGGCTGGCGCAGCTGTACGGAGGAGACCTGTCGGGCGCGGGGCGCGAGGTCCCGGCCGGGCGGGTCGGTGACCCGGCCGACTTCGGGGCCGTCGTCGCGTTCCTGTGCTCGGAGCAGGCCCGCTTCATCACGGGCGCCGCGCTGCCTGTCGACGGCGGCGCGAGCAAGGGACTCCAGTAGGACGCGCACGGGGGCCCGACACGGGCCCCCGACGCGCTGTCTCCGTTCAGTCGATGCGCAAGAGGCTCGTCAGCTCGTCTTTGCGAGCCTCGAACGCGTCGAGGTCCAGCTTGCCGTCGTCGAAGGCGGCGTGTAGCTCAGCGAGCTGGGCCAGGACCTTGGCCTGATCGACCTCGGGGGCCGGCGCATCGGCCTCGTCGTCCCGCTCGTTCCCACCGGAGCGTGCGGCACGCCGCTCGATCTTCGCCTGGGCCTTGGCCTGCTTGTCGCGATCTCGCTGGAGCTTGCCGAAGGTGGTTCGCCGCCGTGACACGTCGGCTCAGAGCACCCGGACGCGCTGGGCTTCGTCGCCCTTGCGGCCCGGCCCGATCTCGAACTCGACCTGCTGGCCTGCCTCGAGTGAGCGGTAGCCGGTGCCTTCGATGTTGGAGAAGTGGACGAACACGTCGTCGCCGTCTTCACGGGAGATGAAGCCGTAGCCCTTCTCGGCGTTGAAGAACTTGACGGTACCTACTGCCATGGTGCTTCTGCCTATCTGTGTCAGTCGGTCGACCGATCTTCTGCGACGACCGTGCGCAACGAGGCTACGCCCTCTGGGGCCGAACGCGTACGTCCGTGGTGCGAAGCTCCTGGTCGGGGGCCGGGTACGGTGACGGCGATGGCCCTCGACACCCGCCGCGCGGTGCGTCTCGACCGCGAGATCGAGCGTGACACGGTGGCGCTCGCGCGCCGCATCGCCCAGCTGGGGGCGGGCGAGCGGTCCCGGGTGTTCCACATGTCGTGGTGGAGCGACCGGGTGATGGACTGGGCCATGTCCCGGCCGGCGTTCAAGACCCAGCTGTTCCGGTTCGTCGACGTGTTCCCGGCCATGACGAGCGACGCGGACGTCGCCCGGCACATCGGCGAGTACTTCGACGGCGTCGACGTCCCGAAGGCGCTCGACCTCGGCATCGACATCGCCCACCGGGTCCCGCTCGGCGCCCGCGTCGAGGCCCGGGTCGCCCGCCGGAACATCCGGCGCATGGCCGAGCAGTTCATCGTCGGCGCCGGGCCCGACGAGGCGACGGCGGGCCTGCACCAGCTGTGGCGGTCCGGCAGCGCGTTCACGGTCGACCTGCTGGGCGAGAAAACCGTCACCGCGGACGAGGCCGACCGGTACGCCGCCCGGGTCCACGAGCTGCTCGAGGCGCTGAGCGCGGCGACCACGGCGTGGGCGCCCGACGACCACCTCGAGCGCGACGACATCGGGCCGCTGCCTCGGGTGAACGTGAGCGTGAAGCCGACCGCGCTCGCCACGCACTACGAGCCGCTCACCGGCGGCCTGGGGGTCGAGTCGGCCAAGCGGCGGCTGCGGCCGATCCTGCGCGAGGCCCGACGGCTCGGCGCGTTCGTCCACGTCGACATGGAGCACTACGAGGTCAAGGACCTCACGCTGCGGCTGGTCCGCGAGCTGCTCTCCGAGGACGAGTTCGCCGACATGCCGGCCGGGGTCGTGATCCAGGCCTACCTGCGGGACTCGTACGACGACGTGGCGCGGCTCGTCGACTGGTCGGGGCGGCGGGCCCAGCCGCTGACCGTGCGGCTGGTCAAGGGCGCCTACTGGGACGCCGAGACGGTCCATGCCCGGGCGGCGGGCTGGCCCGTGCCCGTGTTCGAGCGCAAGGCCGAGACCGACGCCAACTACGAGCGGTGTGTGCGGCTGCTGCACGACCACCACGGGTCGGTCCGGGCGGCGTTCGGGTCGCACAACCTGCGGTCGCTCGCCTACGCGGTCACGTACGCCCGGTCGCTGGGCATCCCCGACACCGGCTACGAGATCCAGATGCTGTACGGCATGGCCGAGCCGGTGCACGCGGCGATCCGCCGGCTGGGCCTGCGGCTGCGGGTGTACGCGCCGGTCGGCGAGCTGGTGCCGGGCATGGCCTACCTCGTCCGCCGCCTGCTCGAGAACACGTCGAACGAGTCGTTCGTCCGGCACCGGTTCGCCGAGGGGCGGGACCTCGACTCGCTGCTGGCGGCGCCGGGCGTCGACTCCCTGCCCCCGGCTCCCTCGGTGGCGCCGGCTCGGCCGGCGACCGACGCCGACTCGCCGACGCC
>JBKPAS010000072.1:0-5101 GCA_046744265.1 Actinomycetota bacterium | reverse complement strand
GGCCCAGCGCGACCGGCGAGCCTTGGGTGGGCGGGGCCGGCGAGCCTCAGGTGGGCGGGGCCGGCGGGCGGGGATGGGGCGGCCGGCTCCAGGCCAGCCCGTCGTCGGGGGCCGACGCCCGGCTCTCGTCCCTGACCGGCGAGCGCTCGGACCCGTCGCCACCACCGTTGCCCTGCGACGACGGCGACGGCGAGCCGTTGCCGGCCTCCACCTCGCCGGCCTCATCGGACGGGGGCGGCGAGCCTTCGCCCGGCGCCCCTGGCGCCCCACCATTGGCCGCCAGAGCGATGAGCCGATCGACCTCCGTCCCCTCGATCGTCTCGTGCTCGAGCAGCGCACGGGCGACGAGGTCGAGCCCGCCCCGGTGCTCGGCCAGCACGGCGCGGCAGCGGTCCTCCTGCTCGCGCAGGATCCGCTCGACCTCCTCGTCGATCACGCGAGCCGTCTCGTCGGAGTAGTCGCGGGTGTGCATGAGGTCCTCACCGAGGAACACCTGCCCCTGCGACCCCCACGCCATCGGCCCGACCCGCCGGGACATGCCCCACTCGCTGACCATCTTCCGGGCCAGCTCGGTGGCGCCCACCAGGTCGTTGTTCGCCCCCGTCGAGATCACCCCGAACACGAGCTCTTCGGCGCACCGCCCGCCCATGCGGACGACGAGCGTGTCCTGGATGTAGTCCTGCCGGTAGATGTGCTTCTCGTCCATGGGCAGCTGCTGGGTGAGACCCAGCGCCATGCCCATGGGCAGGATCGTCACCTTGTGGACCGGGTCGGCGCTCGGCAGCACGGCTGCGGTCACGGCGTGCCCGGCCTCGTGGTAGGCGATGACCTCCTTCTCGGCGTCGGACAGCGCCATCGACTCGCGCCGCTGGCCCATCAGCACCCGGTCTCGGGCCTGCTCGAAGTGCGACTTGTGGATCTCGTCGGCCCCGCTGCGCACGGCGAACAGCGCGGCCTCGTTCACGAGGTTGGCCAGGTCGGCACCGCTCATGCCGGGCGTGCCCCGGGCGACGATGTCGAGGTCGACGTCGTCGGCCAGGCGCTTGGACTTGCAGTGCACCTCCAGGATCGCCCGCCGCTCCTCGAGCTCGGGCAGCGGCACGACCACCTGACGGTCGAACCGGCCAGGCCGCAGCAGGGCCGGGTCGAGGATGTCGGGCCGGTTGGTCGCCGCCATCATCACGATGCCCTCGGTGGCCTCGAAGCCGTCCATCTCGGACAGCATCTGGTTGAGGGTCTGCTCGCGCTCGTCGTGGCCGCCGCCGAGCCCGGCGCCCCGCTTGCGGCCGATCGAGTCGATCTCGTCCACGAAGATGATCGCCCGGCCCATCTTGCGGGCGTTCTGGAACAGGTCACGCACCCGGCTGGCGCCGACGCCGACGAACATCTCCATGAAGTCGGAGCCGGTCACCGACAGGAACGGCACACCGGCCTCGCCGGCCACCGCGCGGGCGATGAGCGTCTTGCCGGTGCCCGGCGGGCCGACGAGCAGCACGCCCTTGGGGATCCGCGCGCCGATCTCCGCGAACCGCTCGGGGTGCCGCAGGAAGTCGACCACCTCGGTGATCTCCTGCTTGACGCCGTCGTAGCCGGCGACGTCGGCGAACGTGGTGCCCGGCCGCTCGGTCGAGTACGTCTTCGCCCGCGACCGCCCGATCGACATGATGCCGCCCATCTGGCTCTGTGCCCGCCGCTGCATCAGCCAGAAGATGCCCAGGAACAGGGCGACGGGAATGAGCAGGGGCAGCAGCGCCGAGAACAGCGACCCGCCCGGCGTCGAGAACTTGACGTCGACGTCGTGCTCTCGGAACAGGGTCAGGACTTCCTCGGGCGGGTCGACCGGACCATGGCTGGAGAACTCGGTGCCGTCGGTGAGGGTGCCGGTGATCGAGCCGTCGTTGTTGTCCCACTCGATCGACTGGACCCGGTCGGCGGCCACGTCGCGCCGGAGCGTCGAGTAGTCGATGCTCTTGCGGTCGGACTGCGTGAGGAGGCTCGGAAGCAGGAAGACGGCGATCAGCGCGCCCGCGAGAACCCAGATCGCCCACCTGGGCAGCTGCTGGTCTCGACCCGGACGACCCGGGCCCCGCGACGGCCGGCCCGGCGGCGGGGGCGGCGGCGGGGGAGGAGGCGACTGCTGACTCATGCGGCCCAGGATACGGGTCGACGGCGTCGTAAAGGCCATCAACGCACGAGCCGGGATTCCACGCAGCGTGCCTGGCCGGACACTAGCTTTCCCCGCCGTGACTCGCTCCTGCGCCCGCCCGGCATGCAACGAGGCCGCCGTGGCCACGCTCACCTACGACTACCAGGCACGGGTCACGTGGCTCGACGCCCTGGCCGGCGACCGCCACCCGATGTCCTACGACCTGTGCGCGGTCCACGCTCGCGCCCTGACGGTGCCGCGGGGGTGGCTGCTCGAGGACCGGCGGGACGGGCAAGACCTCCGGGACCCCCGCGACGGCGACGCCTCCCACGAGGGCGCACTCGCCTCCTGACGCTCCTGACGGCCGCACCGTCACGCCGATGTCGCCGACGCGTCATGGAGAAGACAGGCCCGCGTCTGGCGGCCGACACGGCGTTGCGTAGCCTGTTCCGGTGCCCGATGCCGACCCGCACGCCGCGCTGGCCCCCGAGCGCTCGCCCGTCACGTGGGGCTTCGGCGACGCCGCGGCCGGCTGGGTCGTCGCGCAGATCGGCGGCACGCTCGTCGGGGGGCTCGTCCTGGCCGCCACCGGGCACGAGAGCTTCGACGACCTCTCCCTCGGGTGGATCGCGATCGCCCAGCTCGGCCTGTGGTTCGGCATGCTCGGCGCGCCCTGGCTGGCGACCCGGCTGAAGGGCAACGGGCTGGTCCACGACCTGCGGCTGCGCATGGAGGGGCTCGACGTCCTCATCGGGGGGCTCTCCGGCCTGGTCACCCAGTACGGCGTGTTCCTGCTCTACCTGCCCGTGTTCTGGCTCACCGACGTCGACACCGACAAGTTCAACGAGCCGGCGCGCGAGCTGTCCGACCGCGCCACCAACACCGTCGGCGTGGTGCTGCTGGTGCTGATCGTCGGCATCGGCGCGCCGATCGTCGAGGAGATCTTCTACCGGGGCCTGATGCAGAGGTCGCTGGTACGCCGGTTCGGCACGCGCTGGGGCATCGGGATCACCGCCGTGATCTTCGGCGCCAGCCACTTCGAGCCGCTGCAGTTCCCGGCCCTGGTGGTCTTCGGCATCGTGGTCGGCATCCTCGCCGAGCGGTACGAGCGGCTCGGCCCGGCCATCTTCGCCCATATGGTGTTCAACGTCGCGGCGGTCGTCGCCCTGGTGAGTGGATCATGAGCGACCGGACCGACGAGCTGTGGACCGAGCCCGACACCGAGGCGCCGCCCGACGCCCCCGAGCCCGACGCCCCCGCCCCCGACGGCGCCGAGCCAGCGGTCGCCGCCGGCGGCAACGGCGCCGAGGACACCGGCCCGTCCCCGACCCCCTCGCCCCCGCCGGTCCCGCAACCCGACGACCACGACGAGCTCGAGGACGAGGACGCCGACCACGACCCCGAGCGCCAGCGCCGCCGCCAGCTGATCCGGCGGGCTGTCGACACCGTGGTCCTCGCGGCCTGCGCCGCCTTCGTGATCTGGCAGCTCCACCCGTCGCTATTGGTCAGCGACACGACCCCGGCGGGCGGCGACATGGGCGCCCACGTTTGGGGGCCGGTCTACCTGCGCGACCACCTGCTGCCCCACCTCCAGCTCGCCGGCTGGACGCCGGACTGGTACGCCGGCTTCCCCGCCTACCAGTTCTACATGGTGGTCCCGTCACTGGTCATCGTGGCGGTGAACACCGGCATCCACGGCCCGCTGGCGATCGTCCCGGCCGCGATCGGGGCCGGCCTCGCCACGTACGCGGTGCTGCGGCGCGACGAGCGGCGGGTCCGCAACACCGCGATCGTCGGTGCCGTCGTCGCCCTGGCGCTCGTCGGCCTGCCGTACGGGGTGGCGTTCAAGTGGGTGTCGGTCAGCGGCGTGGTCACGCTGCCGATCGCCGCCTACGCGTTCGGGCGGCTGAGCGGGTTCCGGTTCCCGACGCCGGCCGTGCTCGCGGTCGCCACGCTGCCGTTCCTCTTCTACCGCGGCTTCACGATCTACGGCGGCAACATCGCGTCCACGCTGGCGGGCGAGTTCGCCTTCTCGATGGCGCTCAGCCTGGCGATCGTCTACCTGGGCCTGGTCGTGCGCGGGCTCGAGACCGGGAAGCACCGGGGGTGGACGGCCGTGCTGCTCGCCCTGACCGGCCTGTGCCACCTGATCGTGGCGTTCTGGGCGCTGGGGGCCACGGCGATCATCGTCCTCATCCGGTTCCGGCGGTCGCGAGCCCCCTGGGAGCCGTGCGTGGCGCTCGTCGCCCTCGGCATCGCCCTGGTCCTCAACGCCCTGCTCGTCGGCCCCCTGCTCGACCTGGTCGGCGGCCTGCCGGTGAAGGCCCTGGCCGGCCTGGGCCTGCTCCTGATCGGGGCCGGGCTGTGGCTGGCGTCCGAGTCCGTCCGGTGGCTGGCCCCGGTCATGGTCGTCGGCGGCCTGCTGTCGCTGTTCTGGGTCGGGCCGTTCTACCTGCGCAGTGCCTACGTGAACGACATGGGCTGGGAGAAGCTGCCGTACGCCGACCAGACGATCTGGCAGCACCTGTTCCCGTCCAAGACGCCCGACGTCGACCTGCGGTGGGCCTTCGGCCTGGCCGTGCTGGGCGCCGTCGTCAGCCTCGTCCGGCGGAACCGGGCCGGCGTCTTCCTGCTGATCGTGTCGGTGGCGGTCGGGTTCGCGTTCGTGGTCATGCCCGAGGGCCGCCTGTGGAACGGGCGGCTGCTGCCCTTCTACTACCTGACGGTCATGCTGCTGGCGGCCGTCGGCGTGGCCGAGACCGCCAGGCTCATCGCCCAGCGGGCTCGGGCCGACCGGCCCGCGCCGCTGGCCGCGGGGGTGCCGACCGCGGTCGGCGCCCTGCTCGTGGCGCTGGTGCTCGTCGGACTGCCGCTCGGGGCGCTGCCGTTCGACGAGCACGAGGGGACGGGGTACGACTGGCCGAGCTTCAGCCCGCTCAAGACCCACGCCGAGCC
>JBKPAS010000008.1:0-10217 GCA_046744265.1 Actinomycetota bacterium | reverse complement strand
CAGCCGAGGAACGCCCCGACCCGGCGCGGGCCCTCAGGCAGGGGTGGCCGACCGCCGACGCCGGTGCAGGGCGAGCGCGGCGAGCGACGTCCGGGCCGCGTGCTCGTCGGCCGCCAGCATGCGGGCGACCAGCCGGGCGACGAAGGCGGCCAGGTCGTCGAGCGACAGGTCGATCCGCTCGGTGCGGTGGAAGTGGCTGAACTGCCCGACCATGCCGACGACGGCGAGCCCGAGCCGCTCGGGCGGGTCGTCGGTCGTTACCGTGCCGTCGGCCTGGCCCTCGCGGATCAGCAGGGCCACGTCGGCCAGGTGCTGCTCGGTGCCCTGGCGCAGGACGTCGGCGACGGTGCGCCCCTCACCCTCGAGCAGCGAGAAGAAGTGGGCGTGCTCGGCCATGAACTCGACGCTGGCCACCGAGCCCTGGACGAGTCGCGTGAGGGCTGGGGCGTCGGGATCCATCGCGGCCCGCTGGTGGCGCCGCAGCCGCTGGCGGATGTTGGTCGCCAGCTCGCGGAACACGGCCTCTTTGTTCTCGAAGTACCAGTAGAAGAGGCCCTTGGCCACGCCGGCGGCGTCGACGATGTCGACCACGCGCGTCGCCGAGTACCCCTGCTCGGCGAACAGGCGGGCGGCGGCGTCGAGGAGCTGCTGCTTGCGCTCCGCACCCTGGCTCGTGAGGTTGCGATCGATCATGGTAAGAGAGGCACAGTGTGTCCGGACTTGACCGGCCGGTCAATAACGAGGCAGCAAAGGGGGGCGACGTGACTCAGCTCGAGGTCCTGCCGGGGTGCGAGGCGTGGTCGGCGCAGGGCGGGCCCCACGGCGCGCTCGTCGTCCACGGCTTCACCGGGTCGCCGCAGTCGGTGCGGGGGCTGGCCGAGGCGTTCGCCGCCGCCGGCTTCACCGTCGAGCTGCCCCGCCTGCCGGGCCACGGCACGTCGGTCGACGACATGATCACGACCGGGTGGGACGACTGGTCGGCCGCGGCCGAGGCCGCCTACGACGACCTGGCGGGCCGCACCGACACGGTCGTGGTCGCCGGTCTGTCGATGGGCGGGGCGCTGACCGCGTGGCTCGCCACCCGCCACCCCGAGATCGCCGGCATCGTGTGCATCAATCCCGTCGTCGACGTGGGGGAGGCCGTCGCCGACATGGCCCGCGACCAGCTGGCCGCCGGCACCGACCGGTTCCCGTCGATCGGCGGCGACGTGGCCGACCCCGAGGGACGCGAGAAGGCCTACGACGCCGCCCCGCTCGCCCCACTGCTGAGCATGCACGAGGGCACGACGGCCCTGCGCGACGACCTGGGCAAGATCGCCTGCCCGCTGCTGCTCATGACCAGCGCGCAGGACCACGTCGTGCCGCCGGTCAACAGCGACATGCTGGCCGAGGCGGTATCGGGGCCGGTCGAGCGCGTCACGCTCGAGCGCAGCTACCACGTGGCCACGCTCGACTACGACAAGGACCTGATCAACGACCGGGCGGTCGCCTTCGCCCGCAGCCTCACGGGCTGACGACCCGAACTCCGTACGGGGTGCCTCGGGGCACCCCGTACGATGCACCTTCATGGCCAAGATCACCCGCGAGGAGGTCGCCCACGTCGCCCGCCTCGCCCGGCTCGACCTGAGCGACGACGAGGTCGACACGTTCACCGACCAGCTCGCCAAGGTGCTCGACCACGCGGCCGACGTCGAGGCGCTCGACGTCGCCGACGTGCCCCCGACCGCCCACCCCTACCCGTTGGTCAACGTGCTCCGGTCCGACGAGCCGGCGCCCACGCTGGCGCGGGACGAGGTGCTCGCCGTCGCCCCGCTCGCCGAGAACGGCCAGTTCCGGGTCCCGCCGGTCCTGGGGGAGGCGCCATGAGCGAGCCCAAGGGCGAGCGGGGTCCGAGCGGCCCGGCGCCACGGGCGCCGAGAGCGGAAGACGCCGCCGAAGGCCAGGAGCGGGGAGCGCCGAGCGAGCCCCAGCCGGCGAACGCGCTCGACATCGCCCGGGCCGTCCGGGCCGGTGAGCGGTCGGCCGCCGAGGTCGTCGACGAGCACCTGGCGGCGATCGAGGCCCGCGAGGGCGAGATCCATGCCTTCAACCTGGTGCTGGCCGACGAGGCCCGCGCCGCCGCGCTGGAGATCGACCGCCGGGTGGCCGCCGGCGACGACCCGGGCCCGCTGGCCGGCGTGCCTGTGGCGCTCAAGGACAACCTGTGTACCCGGGGCATCCCCACGACCTGCTCGTCGCGCATCCTCGAGGGGTGGCGCCCGCCGTACGACGCGACCGTGGTCGAGCGGCTGGCCGCGGCCGGCGCCGTGGTCGTCGGCAAGACCAACCTCGACGAGTTCGCCATGGGCAGCTCGACCGAGCACTCGGCGTTCGGCCCCACCCGCAACCCCCACGACCCGACCCGGGTGCCGGGCGGGTCGTCGGGCGGGTCCGCCGCCGCGGTCGCGGCCGGGTTCGCCCCGCTGGCGCTCGGGTCCGACACCGGCGGGTCGATCCGCCAGCCGGCCGCGCTGTGCGGGGTCGTCGGCATGAAGCCGACCTACGGCGCCGTGTCCCGCTACGGGCTGGTGGCGTTCGCCAGCTCGCTCGACCAGATCGGGCCGTTCGCCCGCACGGTCGCCGAGG
Source organism: Actinomycetota bacterium (assembly GCA_046744265.1). Taxonomy (GTDB): domain Bacteria; phylum Actinomycetota; class Acidimicrobiia; order Acidimicrobiales; family VFJN01; genus DATCLS01. Next base: position 7,592 of record JBKPAS010000008.1, on the reverse strand, counting down.
CGGCGGCGCTGTACGAGGTGGTCGCCGGCCACGACCCGCGCGACGCCACGTCGATCCCCGAGGCCGTCCCCGACGTCCGAGCGGGCCTCGACCGGGGGGTCGCCGGCCTGCGGGTGGGCCTGGTCACCGAGCTGTGCGAGGCCGAGGGCATCGAGCCCGACGTGTCCGCCCGGGTGCGCGAGGCGGCCGAGGCGCTCGAGCAGGCGGGCGCCAAGGTCGACGACGTGTCGGTTCCGGCCGCCATCTACGGCCTGTCGGCCTACTACCTGATCGCCCCGGCCGAGGCGTCGAGCAACCTCGCCCGCTACGACGGCGTGCGCTTCGGCCTGCGGGTCGACGCCTCCACCACCGGCGAGATGTACGACCGCACCCGCACTGCCGGCTTCGGCGCCGAGGTCAAGCGGCGCATCATGCTCGGCACCTACGCCCTGTCGGCCGGCTACTACGACGCCTTCTACGGCAAGGCGCAGCGGGTGCGCACGCTGATCGTGCGCGACTTCGAGGCCGCCTACGAGAGCTTCGACGTGCTGCTCAGCCCCACGTCGCCGTGCACGGCGTTCCCGCTCGGGGCCAAGACCGCCGACCCACTGACGATGTACCTCAACGACGTGTGCACGATCCCGTCGAACCTGTCCGGCCACCCGGCCATGACGGTGCCGTTCGGCGCGGGCGACGACGGCCTGCCGGTCGGCGTGCAGGTCATGGCGCCGGCCCTGGGAGAGGAGACGATGTTCCGGGTCGCGGCCGCCGTCGAGGCCGCCGCACCGCCACGACGCCCCGCGGCCTGAACCCCGTTCACCCCGCGGTAGCGTGCGCTCGAGGGGAGGCAAGCGTTGGCGGATCACGAGGTGGTGGGCAAGATCGGGCGGGTCACCGGCACGATCACCCCGGGCGCGCTCGGCGAGGTCATGATCCCCGTCCGCGGCGGAACCGAGCACTTCCACGCCTACGCCGCCGACGACGACGAGACGATCCGCACCGGGGCTCGCATCGTCGTCGTCGAGTACTTCCCGCCCAGAACCGTCGTGGTCACCCGCATGTGACCACGCTCATGAAGGGGGCGTGGTGGACGCTCAGATGTATGCGATCGCCGGGATCGTCGCCGGCGGCGTGGTGTTGCTCGTCGTCCTGTTCAAGCTCATGTGGCGGGTCGCCGAGCCCAACGAGGCGCTGGTCATCTCGGGCCTGAGGCACGGGCCCGCCGAGGGTGCCGAGGCCAGCCTCGGGTTCAAGATCATCACCGGGAAGGGCACGCTGGTCATGCCCGGCGTGCAGACCGTGCGGCGCCTGTCGCTCGACCTGCGCCAGGCCGAGCTGGCGATCGAGTGCGTCACGCACCAGGGCATCCCGCTCGGCGTGCGGGGCGTGGTCATCTACAAGGTCGGCGACGACTTCGCCTCGATCGCCAACGCGGCCCGCCGGTTCCTCGACCAGCAGCAGAAGATGGACTTCCGGGTCCACAACGTGTTCGCCGGCCACCTCCGGGCCATCGTCGGCTCGATGACCGTCGAGGAGATGATCCGCGACCGCGAGAAGCTCACCCAGCTCACCCGCGAGTCGTCGGGCGTCGAGATGGAGAAGCTCGGGCTGATCGTCGACTCGCTGCAGATCCAGGAGATCGAGGACCCATCCGGCTACATCCAGAACCTGGCCGCCCCGCACACGGCCAGCGTGCAGCGCGAGGCCCGCATCGCGCAGGCGGCCGCCGACCGGGCCGCCAGCGAGGCCGAGCAGGGCGCCGACGCCCAGAAGGCCCTGGCCCGGCGCGACAGCCTGATCAAGCAGGCCGGCTACCAGGCCGAGATCGACGAGGCCGCGGCCCGGTCCGAGCAGGCCGGCCCGCTGTCGGAGGCGACCGCCCGGCAGGAGGTCGTGGTCGAGGAGACCAAGGTCGCCGAGCTCGAGGCCCAGCGCGAGGAGCAGCGGCTGCAGGCGTCCGTCCGCAAGCCCGCCGACGCCAAGGCGTACGAGCGGGTCACGCTGTCGAAGGCCGAGCGCGACGCCCGCGTGGCCCAGGCCGAGGCCCACAAGCAGGAGGTCGAGCTGCAGGCCGCGGCCGACTCCAGCCGGGTCAAGCTGGCGGCCCAGGCCGAGGCGGAGCAGGTGCGGGTCGAGGCCGCGGCCCGTGCCGGCGCCACCCGCGACGTCGGCGAGGCCGAGGCGCACGCCACCCAGGCCAAGGGCCTCGCCGAGGCCGAGGCGGTCAAGGCTGCGGGCCTGGCCGAGGCCGAGGCCATCAGGGCGCGGGCCGAGGCGCTGGCCAACAACGAGGACGCCGTGATCGGCCAGCAGCTGGCCCAGCAGTGGCCGGCGATCGTCGAGGCCGCGGCGAAGCCGATCGGGTCGGTCGACCAGCTGATCGTGCTGAACGGCGCCCAGGGGCTGAGCGAGCTGCTGGCCCAAGCCCTGAGCCAGGGCGTGACGGGGCTGAAGCTGGCCCGCAGCGTGCTCGGGAGTGGCCTGGGCGGGGACGCCGGGTCGGCGGTCGCCGGCAACGGCCACGGCGCCGCGGCGGTGTCGCCGCCGTCCTCCTCCGGGGAGGACGAGGCCGGCTGAGCTACCTCTGCGAACTCGCCCCCGACGTCGTCGTGGACACGACGACGTCGGGGGCGAGAACGCGAGGAATGGCGGTCGGGCGGGCCCGGCCGGGGTCCTAACCTGGGCGCATGCCCGATTGGGAGACGATCATCGGCCTCGAGGTCCACTGCGAGCTCGCCACCGCCACCAAGCTGTTCTGCGGCAGCCCCAACCGGTTCGGTGACGAGCCCAACACCAACGTGTGCCCGGTGTGCCTCGGCCTGCCGGGGTCGCTGCCGGTGCTCAACGAGCAGGCGGTCGAGCTGGCCATGCGGCTCGGGCGGGCGCTGCACTGCACGGTCCGCCGGTCGGTCTTCGCCCGGAAGAACTACTTCTATCCGGACATGCCGAAGGACTACCAGATCAGCCAGTACGACCTGCCGGTCAACGTCGACGGCCACCTCGACCTGCCCTCCGGCAAGCGCATCGGCATCGAGCGGGCCCACCTCGAGGAAGACACGGGCAAGTCGATCCACGTCGGCGGCGGCGGGCGCATCACCGACGCCGGCTACAGCCTGGTCGACTACAACCGGTCCGGCGTCCCGCTGCTCGAGATCGTCTCCCGGCCCGACTTGCGGTCGGCCGACGAGGCCCGGGCGTACGTGTCCGAGCTGCGGGCCATCCTGCTGGCCACCGGCGCGTCCGACGCCAAGATGGAGGAGGGCTCGCTGCGGGTCGACGCCAACGTGTCGGTCCACCGGCCGGGCGAGCCGTTCGGCACCCGGTGCGAGATCAAGAACCTCAACTCGCTGCGGTCGCTGGGGCGGGCCATCGACTACGAGGCGCGGCGGCAGGTCGACCTGATCGAGGCCGGCGAGCGGGTCCGCCAGGAGACCCGCCACTGGAACGAGGAAGACGGCCGCACCCACACCCTGCGCAGCAAGGAAGAGGCCGAGGACTACCGCTACTTCCCCGAGCCCGACCTCGTGCCCCTCGACCCGGGCGACGAGTGGGTAACCCGCATCGACGCGGCGCTCCCGGCGCTGCCGGCCGAGCGGCGGGAGCGGCTCGCTGCGACCGCCGGGGTCGACGGGATGGACGGGCCGGTGGCGGTCGCCGTCGCCCGGGGCCTCGACGATCTGGCCCTCGCCGCCATCGGGGCGGGCGCCGACGCCGGGCGGGTCCTGACCCACGTCGAGCACAACCTGGCCGTCGAGGGTGCTGCGAATGTGGACGCGGGCCACCTGGCCGACCTCGTCAAGATGGAGACCGGCGGCGAGCTGACCGCCACCCAGGCCAAGGCGGTCCTGGCCGAGATGGTGGTCTCCGGTGAGCCGCCGGCCGCCATCGCCAAGGCCAAGGGCTTCGAGGCGATGGGCGAAGACGCCACGGCCGCGGCCGTCGACCAGGTCATCGCGGCCAACCCCGACGAGTGGACCCGGTTCGTCGAGGGCGACGACAAGGCCCGCGGCAAGCTCATGGGCTTCTTCGTCGGCCAGGTCATGAAGGCCACCCGCGGCCAGGCCGACGGCAAGGCGGTCACGACGCTGCTCCGCGAGCGCGCCGCCGCCTCGTCCTGACCTGCTCGCAAATCGTGAGGGGCAGGGGGCGGGGGCACGCGAGGCTGACGGCGTGGAGTGGAAACCGCGTCTGATCGAGCCCGACGAGCTGGTAACGGCGATCGACCTGTCGGCGATCGTGTTCGGCGTCGGGCCGAGGGGAACCGACGACTACCGCACCCAGGTCGGGCTCATGCTCGAGCCCGAGCGGACGTTCGTGGTCGACGATGGCGACGTCGTGGCCGGCACCGGCTCCGCGTTCACGTACGATCTCGCCGTGCCGGGGGGCACCATCCCGATGGCGGCGGTCACCGAGGTGGGCGTGGCGCCGACCCACCGGCGCCGCGGCATCCTGCGGGCGATCATGGCCGCGCTCGTCGACCAGGCGCTCGACCGGGGCGAGCCGGCCGCCGGGCTGACCGCCAGCGAGGGCCTGATCTACCGCCGCTTCGGCTACGGCGTGGCGGCCCGCTACCAAGGGGTCGCCGTCGCCCGCGCCCGGTCGGCTGAGCTGCCCGAGCTGGCCGAGTCAGCCGACGAGGCCGACGCCGCGTCCGGCCGCCTGCGGCTGATCGGCGAGGACGAGGCGGCCACCGTCCTGCCCGCAGTCTGGGCCCGCCACTGGTCCCGGGTGCCCGGCGAGGTGAGCCGGAACGCGGCGTGGTGGCGGGGCGCCGCCGTCGACACCGAGTACGAGCGCGACGGGGGGAGCGCCCGCTACATCGTCGTCCACGACGGAGCCGACGGGCAGGCCGACGGCTTCGCCGTCTACCGCATGAAATACCAGTGGCCCGACGGCGACGCCGGGCACCAGCTGTCCGTCGTCGACGTCGCGGCGGCCGACGACCGGGTCGAGCGCGCGCTGCTGCGGTACCTGCTCGACGTCGACCTGGTCCGAACGCTGCAGATGCACGCGCCCGTGGACCTGCCGCTGCGGTGGCGGCTGGTCGACCCTCGGGCGGTGCACGTCACGAGCGAGCGTGACCACCTGTGGCTGCGCCCGCTCGACGTGGCCCGGTGCCTCGCCGCGCGGCGTTACGCCGCCGAAGGGAGCCTCGTCCTCGAGGTGGTCGACGGCGTGCGGCCCGACCTCGGCGGCCGCTTCCGCCTCGAGGCCGGCGCCGGTGGGACCGAGGCCGCGGCGGCCCGCACCACCGACGAACCCGACCTGGCGCTCGCGATGCCCGACCTCGGCGCGGCCCTGCTCGGCGGCGTGTCGTGGGCGACGCTGCAGCGGGCGGGCTTGGTCGACGAGCGCCGCCCGGGCTCCGTGGCCGGGGCCGACGCCCTCTTCCGCCCCGGCCGCGCGCCCTTCTGCGCCACGGACTTCTAGCTCGTCGGCTCTAGGCGCCAAGCCCAGAAGCCGGCCGGCCCCGGAACGCGCCGAGGGGGGAGGGTTTCCCCTCCCCCCTCGAAACCGGCAGCGGGCAGGTCATGGGGTGGCCGCCCGACCGCCGGGGATTGTGTCCGGCGGCGCCGCCAGGGGTGTCGGCGCCGCCGTGTCCCCGCCTGAGCCGAGGCTCAGCTTCGGGCGCCCCGCAGGTGACGGGCGCCGAGGACGCCGCCGAGCCCGAGGGCGATCAGCGCCAAGCCGCCGACCAGGAACGGCACGGTGTTGGAGCCGGTCCGGGGCAACGCGCCGGTGGGCGTCGTCGCCGGAGTGGTCGGCGAGACACCGGCCGACGACGGCGGGGTCGACGGGGCCGTGCCGGGCACGGTCGAGGTCGTGCTGCCCATAGTCGAGCTGGTGGACGACGAGGGCGTCGTCGACGACGTCGTGCTCGACGAGGTCGTGCTCGACGAGGTCGACGAGCTCGTTGTCGGAACCTCGCAGCCGCTCACCCAGAACGCCTTGAACTTGGTGTCGGCCCCGATCGAGCCCTCGGCGTGCACCGTGAGCTTCACGTGCCAGCCCTGCTCGGGATGGGGCTCGATGCCGGCAAGGGCGTCGGTCAGGTCGTAGGTCTGGCTGGCGTCGAGGTCGGTGCCACCACCGGCCGCATCCTCACCGATGAAGACCGTGTCGGAGATCAGCTCCTCGCCGGCGCCCGGCGGGATCGCGTCCGAAGACACGGTCGGGGGGATCGCCTCGAACAGCACATCGGCGTTGAGGTCACCCTCGTCGAAGCCGTAGAAGTCGATCTGGAACTCGCAGCCCACGTGGGGCTCGTTGTCGGGATGGTCGTCGAACGGGACGTCGTCGACCTTCACCGTGCCGTTGTTGCCTGGCGGGTCGTCGACCTGTGCCGCCGCGGGCCCGGCCATCACGGCCAGCAACCCAGCGCCGAGTCCCGCCGCCGTCAGGACACGGCTCAACCGTGTCATCGCCATTGATGTTCCCTCCTTGTCCCGGCCCGGGAGCCGGATCGTGAACTGTCTGCCTCTCGCCGCCCTCGCGACCCTCGTCCCGGAGGCTGCCCGCCGGAAACACCCAGGTAGACGATACATCTGCGAACGAAAGTGCACACAGTCAGTAGTGGTGTCGCCACAGATTGTTACCGACACAGGCCAGTGATCTGATGACTGCACCGCAATCGCCGGCGGGCCCGGTAGGGGTACGCCCTCGTCCTGCCGTCCTCCTGTCCGCGCGCGCGTCACCTTTCACCTACCCTCGGCGATGACGACGGGGAGCTCATGGCGCAGCGCGACAGGTTCGGTGGCCGGTTCGATGAGGTGCTTGCGGCGGCTCGGCGCGATGAGCGCTGGGCCCTCGAGCGAATCTTCCGCGCCCTCGGCCCGGTAGTGACCGGCTACCTGCGCATCCAGGGCAGCGTCGAGCCCGAGGACCTCGCCAGCGAGGTGTTCGTCGGCGTGCTGCGCAACCTCGGCACGTTCGAGGGCGACGAGCCCGCCTTCCGCTCGTGGGTGTTCACGATCGCCCACCGCCGGCTGCTCGACGAGCGCCGGCGCCTCCGCCGCCGCCCGCCCCCGGCCCCGCTGGCCGACGTGCCCGAATCGGCGGCCCCCGACGACGTCGAGGACGCGGTCGCCCGGGCGCTCAACAGCGAGCGGGTCCAGGCGCTGTGCGAGCAGCTGGCACCGGACCAGCGCGACGTGCTGCTCATGCGGCTGCTGGGCCAGCTGACCGTCGACGAGGTGGCGGCCGCCCTCGGCAAGACGCCGGGGGCGGTGAAAGCGCTGCAGCGGAGGGGGTTCCTGGCCATCGGTCGCCTGGTCGAGCGGGAGGGCGTACCGCTGTGAGTGGCACCGGCGATAACGGACCCGAGATGCCACTCACCGGACTGCTTGACGATGCGACGATCGAGGCGATCGTGGCGGGCGACCAGGTCGATGCCCGCTTCGATCAGCTCGCCGCGTTCGCCCGTCATGTCCGGGCTCTCGGCGATGGGCCGACGCCCCCGGCGTCGCCCGAGCTGCAGGCCGTGCTCACCGGGCTCGTCGCGCCGACGCTCGCCGAGCGGACGCTGGCCGGTCCGACGCACGTCGTGCGCACCGGCGGCGCCGCGCCGGGCCACCCCCGGTACAACGGCAGCTCGCGCTCGCCCTCGCCCCGGC
>JBKPAS010000107.1:0-5076 GCA_046744265.1 Actinomycetota bacterium | reverse complement strand
AGGCGTGGCTGGCCCGGGCGCCTGCGTCCGAGGTGGTGGGGCACGTGCTCGATGCGCTGCCGGCCATCCGCGACCGGGGCTACGCGGTCACGCTGGCGACACAAGAGCGCCGGTGGCTCGTGGGGCCCGGTGCGGGCCAGCTGTCCCACGACGAGGTGCGGGCGCTGCTGGCCGACTTCGGCCGGCGGGGCGCGTTCGTGACGGACCTCGACCCCGACGCGTCGTACGAGGTCGCCAACGTGTCCGCCCCGGTGTTCCGGGCCGACGGGGGCGTCGACCTGGCGGTGGCGGCATCGGTCCCGATCGGCGAACAAGCCGGCCGCACCATGTCCGGCACCGAGGTCGCCCAGCTCGGCACCCGGGTGGTGGCGGCGGCTCAGGAGCTGACGTTCGCGGTCCACGGCCGGCGGCCGCTCTGGCCCGAGTCGTAGTCCGCTAGCCGGCCAGCCCGACAGCCGCCGTTAACCTACCGTTAACCTGCGTCCGGAGTGGTGCGACGCCACCCACGGCGACGTACCGTCGGGGCCATGTCCGAGTACTCCGCCCCCCTGCAGGACGTGCGCTTCGTCCTCGAGAACGTCGTCGACCTCGCCGCGCTCGCGAAGCTGCCGGCCTACGAGCAGGCCGACCCCGAGATGGTTCTCGGCGTGCTCGAGGAGAGCGGCCGGTTCTTCTCCCAGGAGTTCGCACCCCTCAACCGCATCGGCGACGAGCAGCACAGCCGCCGCAACCCCGACGGGTCGGTGACCATGCCCGACGGGTTCACGGCCGCCTACGAGCGCTACGTCGCGGCCGGCTGGCCCGGCGTGCCGTTCCCGGCCGACTACGGCGGGGGCGGCTTCCCGTGGGTCGTCGGCATCGCCATGCAGGAGATGATGCAGGCGGCCAACCTCGCCTTCTCGCTGTGCCCGCTGCTCACCCAGGGCGCCATCGACATGCTGCTGCACCACGGCAGCGAGGCCCAGCGCGAGACCTACCTGCCCAAGATGGTGACGGGCGAGTGGGCCGGCACGATGAACCTCACCGAGCCGCAGGCGGGGTCGGACGTCGGCGCGCTGACGACCAGGGCGGTCCCCGCCGACGGCGGCACCTGGCGCATCACCGGCCAGAAGATCTTCATCACCTACGGCGAGCACGACCTGACCGACAACATCGTCCACCTCGTGCTGGCCCGGGTGCCCGACGCCCCGCCCGGCACCAAGGGCATCTCGTGCTTCATCGTGCCCAAGTTCCTCGTGAACGACGACGGATCGCTGGGTGAGCGCAACGCGGTCGAGTGCGTGTCGATCGAGCGCAAGATGGGCATCAACGCCAGCCCCACCTGCGTCATGTCGTACGACGACGCGGTCGGCTACATCATCGGCGAGCCCAACCAGGGCATGCGCTACATGTTCACGATGATGAACAACGCCCGCCTGTCGGTCGGGCTCGAGGGCCTGGCGCTCGGCGAGCGGGCCTACCAGCAGGCGGTGGCCTACGCCCAGGAGCGGCGCCAGGGTCGGGCACTCGGCGCGGCGCCCGGCGCGGCGTCACCGATCGTCGAGCACCCGGACGTCCGCCGGATGCTGCTCACGATGAAGGCCTACATCGAGGCGCTGCGCTGCCTCGCCTACCTGAACGCCGAGTGCATCGACCTGGCCAAGGCGCACCCCGACGAGTCGGTCCGCCAGCGGCGCCAGGAGATGGCCGACCTGCTCACGCCGCTCACCAAGGCGTGGGGCACCGACCTGGGGGTCGAGCTGACGTCGCTCGCCATCCAGGTCCATGGCGGCATGGGGTACATCGAGGAGACCGGCGTCGCCCAGCACTACCGCGATATCCGCATCACGCCGATCTACGAGGGCACGAACGGCATCCAGGCCATGGACCTGGTCGGCCGCAAGCTGCCGATGCGCGGCGGCGGGGTGATGGCCGACTTCATCGCCGAGATCGGCAAGACGCTCGAGGAGCTGGCGACGTCCGACGGCGACCTGCCCCTGATCGGGGACCGGCTCGACGCGGCCTTGTCGGCCCTGCGCGAGGCGACCGACTGGCTGCTGGCCAACGGGCTCGCAAACCCGGCGGACGCGCTCGCCGGCGCGACCCCGTACCTGCGGCTGTGCAGCCTCGTGGCCGGGGGGTGGCTGCTGGCCCGGTCGGCCTGCATCGCCCACCGGCTGGCCGCCACGGGCCGGGGCGACGCCGAGTTCCTGGCGCAGAAGATCGTGACCGCCCGGTTCTACTGCGACCAGATCCTGCCCCAGGTCCACGGCCTGGTGCCGGCGGTGACCGCCGGGGTCGGCGACCTGGCCGCCGCCCGCTTCTAGCCGGTCCCGTCCGTCCGGTCCGTCTGGCACCACTCGGCGAGGACGGCGGCGGACAGGTCCGCCCACAGCGGCGGGGCCCAGTCGCCGAACTCGCGGTCGGTGAGGACCGCGCACGCCAGGCGGGCGTCCGGATCGACCCACAGGAACGTCCCGGCGCCTCCGAAGTGCCCGAACGTGCGGGGCGACCCGTGCGGCGCCGTCCAATGCGGGTCCTTGGCCCCCTTGAGCTCGAACCCCAGCCCCCACGGGTTGGGGTCGTAGCGGCCGAGGCCGGGCACGACCCCGGCCAGGCCGGGGAACTGCTCGGTGGTCGCCTCGGCGAGCGTGGCCGGGGCGACCAGGGTCGGGGCGAGCAGCTCGCGGCCGAACCGCAGCAGGTCTGCCACCGTCGAGTCGGCGCCGTGGGCGGGGGAGCCGCGCAGCCCGGTGTCGGCCATGCCGAGCGGCGCGAGTACGGCCTCGTCGAGGTAGCGGGCGACCGGCATGCCCGCGCGCTCGGCGAGCACTGCACCGAGGACCTCGAAGCCGGTGTTGCTGTAGATGCGCCGGGTGCCGGGCGGGGCAAGGGGCGCGTCGCCCTCGAACGGCAGGCCCGAGGCGTGGGCCAGCAGGTGGCGGACCGTGCTGCCGGGCGGTCCGGCCGGGGCCTCCAGGTCGAGCGTGCCCTCCTCGACGGCCACCAGGCAGGCATGGGCGACGAGCGGCTTGGTGACCGACGCCAGGCGGGTCCGCCAGCCTTGATCGCCGGACGTGCTGACGTCGCCGTCGGGGCCCGTCACGCCTGCGGCGGCCGTGTCGACCCGCCACGTGGCGATCGCGTCGAGGGCCTTCACGTCCGCCGACGCTAGGCGCTGGGCGGCCGGCGCTCGTGAAATCATGCACGTGCGGGGGGCCGCGGCCCCTAGCATCGGTCCCGTGAGCGAGGACGACATCGACGGCCAGGGCGCCGAGACCGATGCGCTCGTCCGCCGCAACTTCGCCTTCATCGACCTGTGTGGGTTCACCCAGCTCACCGACGAGCAGGGGGTGGGTCAGGCGGTGGCGGCGCTGTCGACATTCCGGGCGGTGGTGCGGGAGCGGGCGGGCTGGCGGGGCGTGCGGGTGGCCAAGTGGCTGGGTGATGGGGCGATGCTGGTCTCCACCGAGCCGCGGCCCCTGCTCGACGCGGTAGCCCGTATGGAGGCGGCGCTCGACGGGCGGGGCTGCGCCCTGCCGCTGCGGGGCGGGCTGGCCGCGGGGCGGGTCATCCTGTTCGAGGGCGACGACTACATCGGGCGCCCGGTCAACCTGGCCGCCCGGCTGTGCGACGAAGCCGAGCCCCACCAGCTGCTCGTGACGGCGTCGCTGTTCGACGCGGCCGGCGAGGGGCTCGACGGGCGGAGGCTGGGCTCGCAGCGCATTCGCAGCTTCAGCCGGGCGGTCGAGGTGGTCGACTTCAGCGAGCGCCAGCACCGCCACACGCACTCGTGAGGCCCCGGCCGGGTTTGTAACCGGACCGGAGTGGGGCGTGACCAGGCGCGACCAGTAGCATGTCCCTGATCATGCTCACCGAAGAACAAACGACGTTCTCGGCGCTGGGCGTGTCCCCCGATCTGGTAGCAGTGCTCGATCGGGCAGGGATGACCTCTCCGTTTCCCGTCCAGCGCCTCTGTATCCCCGACGCCCTCGCCGGCCGCGACGTGTGCGGCAAGGCCAAGACCGGTTCCGGCAAGACCCTCGCGTTCGGCCTCCCCCTCGCCGAGCGGGTCCCCAAGGCATCCCCCAAGCGGCCCACCGGGCTCGTGCTCGTGCCCACCCGCGAGCTGTGTCACCAGGTGGCCGATGTCCTCAGTACGCTTCTGTCCGCCCGGTCGCGTCGGCTCGTCGCCGTGTACGGCGGCGCCGGCATGCGCCAGCAGATCTCGGCCCTCGAGCAGGGGGCCGAGGTCGTCGTGGCGACGCCCGGGCGGCTCATCGACCTGATCGACCGCAAGGCGGCCGACCTGTCCGACGTGGGCTTCGTCGTCATCGACGAGGCCGACCGCATGGCCGACATGGGGTTCATGCCCCAGGTCGAGTGGGTCCTGCGCCACATCGGCCGCAGCCACCAGACGCTGCTGTTCTCGGCCACGCTCGACGGCGGCATCCAGGGCCTGGTTGACCGCTACCAGCACGACCCCGTGTTCCACGAGGTCGGCTCGACGACGACGACGGTCGAGCGCATGGCGCACCGGTTCCTGCTCGTCCACGAGATGGACCAGCCCCGGGTCGCCGCCGCCATCGCGCGGGCGGCCGACCGCTGCCTGGTGTTCGTCAACACCAAGCGGGCGGCCGACCGGGTGGCCCGGCAGCTGGTGGACGCCGGGGTCGACGCCAAGGCGATCCACGGCGACCTGCGGCAGGAGCACCGCGAGCGGGCGCTCAAACGCTTCACCGAGGGCCGACTCTCGGCGCTGGTTGCCACCGACGTGGCCGCCCGGGGGCTCGACATCGACGAGCTCGACGTGGTCATCCAGTACGACCCGCCGCCCGACCCGAAGACCTACCTGCACCGCGCCGGTCGCACGGCCCGGGCCGGGGCCGCCGGCCTGGCGGTCACGCTGGTCCAGTGGAACCAGGAGCTCGAGGTGCGTCGCGTCAAGCGCCGGTTGGACCTGAACGAGCCCATCGTCGAGATGTTCTCGAACGACGAGAGGCTCGCCGACCTCGCCGGGTGGGACCCGGCGGAAGAGGGCGCAGCCTGAGCGGCTCTCGAGGCCGCTAGATGGCCCCGAAGGCCAGCGCCCAGAGC
>JBKPAS010000088.1:0-5827 GCA_046744265.1 Actinomycetota bacterium | reverse complement strand
GGCGCGGCCCGCCCGACCGAGACCCGGCCTGCCGCCCCGCCCGATCGGGCCGATCCGTCCGATCACCCGTCGCCCGCTCGAGGCTGCGGACCTCGGCCTGCGTGAGCGCCCGCCACTCCCCCGGCGCCAGCCGCCGGTCGCTGATCGGGCCCACCCGCACCCGCACCAGCCGCCGCACCGGGTGGCCGACCGCCGCGCACATCCGGCGGACCTGCCGGTTGCGGCCCTCGTGGATCGTGATCCGCAGCACGTGGTCGCCCACCACCGACACCTTGGCGGGGGCCGTCGGGCCGTCGTCCAGGTCGACCCCGTCGCGCAGCCGGCGGACCGCACCCCGCGACGGCGACCCCTCGACCTCGGCCAGGTACTCCTTGTCGACGCCGAACGACGGGTGCGTGAGCCGGTGGGCCAGCTCGCCGTCGTTGGTGAGCACGAGCAGGCCCTCGGTGTCGGCGTCGAGCCGCCCGACGGGGAACACCCGGGGTTCGGGCGGGACGAGCTCGACCACCGTCGGCCGGCCCCGCGGGTCGGACGCCGTCGTCACGACGCCCTCCGGCTTGTTGAGCAGGTAATGGACGAGGCCCGGCCGCACTCCGACCGGGGCGCCGTCGACCTCGATGCGGTCGGACGCGGGGTCGGCCTTCGCACCGAGCGTCGCCACCGCGCCGTTGACCCGGACCCGCCCGTCGGCGATGAGCTCCTCACAGGCCCGGCGGCTGCCGAACCCCGCCTGGGCGAGGACCTTCTGCAGCCGCTCGGTCATTCCCCGTCGTCGAAGTCGTCGTCGAGGTCGTCGTCGAGGTCGGTCGGGCCCTCGCCCCACACGTCCTGGCCAGCTGCAGCGCCGGCACCCTCGAACTCCTCGAACCGCTCGGGCGACGGGTCGGGCCGCAGGCCCTGCTCGAGCTGCTCGACCACCTCGGCGCTGGGCACGAAGTCGCCGAGCGCCGGCAGCTCGCCCAGGTCGTCGAGGCCGACCTGCTCGAGGAACGACCGGGTCGTGCCGAACAGCACCGCCTGGCCCGGGCCCGGGTCGCGCCCGACCTCGTCGATGTAGCCCCGCTGCTGCAGCGTGCGCACGACCCCGTCGACGCTCACGCCCCTGATGGCGGCCACCTGGGCCCGCGAGATCGGCTGCTTGTAGGCGACGATGGCCAGCGTCTCGAGCGCGGCGGCCGACAGCTTGCCCGACTGCCCCTCGAGGACGAAGCGCTCGACGTAGGGGGCCTGGTCGGGGTGCGTCTGGTAGCGCCAGCCGCCCGCCACCCGGACGAGCCGGAAGCCACGGCCCTCGGCCTCGTACTCGGCCGCCAGCTGGCGGCACAGCTCGTCGACGATCGCCGGCGCCAGCTCGAGCAGCTGGGCGATGAGGTTGGTCTCGAGCGGTTCGTCGGCGACGAGCACGAGCGCCTCGATGGCCCGGCGGGCCTCGTCACGCACGCGGTCGGACGGCAGCCGCATGCCGGACTCGGCGGGTATGCCCGACTCGCGGGCCTCGCCGGACTCGCCCGACGGGGTCACCCCGCTCACCTCGCTCACCCGTCGTAGGCGTCGACGGACTCGAGTGCGGCGTCGACCCCCTCGTCGCCCAGCCAGACGATCTCGATGTCGCCGAACGTGCGCGGCTGGTCGAGGTCGATGATGCCCTGCTTGAACAGCTCGAGTACGGCCAGGAACCGCACGACGATCGCCAGCCGCTCGGTCATGCCGCTGGTCAGGGCCCGGAACGTGATGCGCCCGACGACCGGCAGCTCTTGCAGCAGCTCGACCACGGCGTCGGTGACCGACGCCCGGATCGGCGCGACGTGGTCGAGGTCGATCTTCGGCACCGGCTTGGGCGCGACCGCCCGCAGGTAAGCGGCGCGCAGGTCGTCGGGCGTGACCCCGGCCAGCAGGTCGGGAACGAGCCCGACGTAGCGATCGTCGACCCCGGCCGTGCGGGGGTACGACCGCCCGGCGTCGCCGGCCAGCGCGTGCAGCGCCAGCGCCGCCTCTTTGAACGTCTTGCACTCGACCAGGCGATGCAGCAGCAGGTCGCGCTCTTCCCACAGCGCCAGCTCTTCGTCGAGGTCGAGCTCGTCGCCCGACGGCAGCAGCCGCCGGCTCTTGAGCTCGACGAGCGTGGCCGCGATGAGCAGGAACTCGGTGGCGACGTCGAGGTCGAGCTCGGACATGCGCTCGAGCTCGACCAGGTAGGCGTCGACGATGGACGCCAGGTTGATCTCGTACAGGTCGACCTGCTCGCGCAGGATCAGGTGCAGCAAGAGGTCGAACGGCCCCTCGAAGACCGGAGTCTGCACGGCGTACGGCATCGGACCAAGCCTACCCGCGCCGCACGCCGCGCAAATCACATGGGTGTAATGGGTTCGGTGGCCCGCCGGGCTGGCCCTAGGATCGGGCGGCATGGCACGCGTGTTCTCCGGCATCCAGCCGACCGGCGACATCCACCTCGGCAACTACCTGGGTGCGATCCGCCGCTGGGAGGTCGCGCAGCACGAGGACGACGCGATCCACTGCATCGTCGACCTCCACGCCCTGACGATCCCGAAGGACCCGGCCGAGCTGCGCACCAAGACGCTCGAGGTGACGCAGATCCTGGTGGCGGCCGGGCTCGACCCCGACGTCTGCACGCTGTTCGCCCAGAGCCAGGTCCACGAGCACGCCGAGCTGAGCTGGGTCATGGAGTGCACCGCCGCCTTCGGCGAGCTGCGGCGCATGACCCAGTTCAAGGAGAAGGCCGACCGGGCCGACTTCGTGTCCGCCGGGCTCTTGACCTACCCGGCGCTGCAGGCGGCCGACATCCTGCTGTACGACACCGAGAAGGTCCCCGTCGGCGACGACCAGCGGCAGCACCTCGAGCTGGCGCGCGACCTGGCGATCCGGTTCAACGGGCGGTACGGCGAGACGTTCGTGGTGCCCGAGCACGCCATCCCGCCGGTGGCCGCCCGCGTGATGGACCTGCAGCGGCCGACGGCCAAGATGTCCAAGTCGCTCGAGTCGCCCCAGGGCACCGTGCTCGTCCTCGATGACCCCAAGGCCATCGAGCGCAAGTTCAAGCGGGCGGTGACCGACAGCGGCAGCGAGGTCCGCTACGACCCCGAGAACAAGCCGGGGGTGGCCAACCTGCTGTCGATCCTGGCCGCGGCGACCGACGGCGACCCCGAGACGCTGGCCGGGAAGTACTCGCAGTACGGGCCGCTCAAGGCCGACGCCGCCGAGGCGGTCATCGAGCTGCTCCGGCCGCTGCAGCAGCGCTACGCCGAGCTGGCGGCCGACCCGGGTGCGGTGACCGAGATCCTCGAGCGGGGGGCCGAGAAGGCCCGCACGATGGCGGCCGCCAAGATGGTCCAGGTGCGGGAGCGGCTCGGCCTGCCGGCCCTGTAGGCCCGCTGATCAGAGCTCGCCATTTCTCTCCATCCAGTGGAAGAAGAACCAGCCCGGCGCGGTCGGTAGCCAGTAGGTGGCCAGGCGGAAGCTGAGCACGGACGAGACCGCGGCCCCGTCGTCCAGCCCGAATCCCGAGAGCGCGGCGATGAGGGCCGCCTCGAACGCCCCCAGCCCGCCCGGCGTCGGCGAGGCGCTGGCCAGCGCGGCGGCGCCCAGGTAGGCGGCGCCGATCTGCGGGAAGCTCAGCCCGCCGCCGAACCCCTGGATCGCCGCCACCAGCGCCCCCATGTACGCCAGCGTCAGGCCGGCCGACCCCAGCACCAGCTGCATCACCCGCATCGGGCTCGTCGCCACCCCGCTCAGCGCCTCGAGCGCCGAGCGGGCCGCGCTCACGGCCGGGCCGACGAGCCGTTCCCGCAGCGGCCGGGCCACCAGGATCGCCCCGCCGATCGACAGCACGACCGCCAGCCCGGCGAGGATCAGGTTGGCGTCCGGCAGCGAGAACCCGCCGATGCCGCTGGTGCCGGTCCAGAGGAAGAACGCGATCATCAGCGACAGGTGGACGACCAGCCCGCCGACGGCGTTGAGTCCGACCGACGCCGTGGCGGCCGCCGGGTCGATGCCCGACCGCTGCAGGTAGCGGACGCCGACGGCGATGCCGCCGGTGCTGCCCGGGGTGATGCGCCCGACGAACGCCGAGGCGATCTGGGCCCGCAGCGTCGGCCAGAACCGCAGTGGCTGGGGCACCGACCCCTGGAGCGAGATGGCGGCGAACAGGTAGGTGACGGCGGTGGCGCCGAGGACCAGCGGGATCCAGCCCCAGTGGGCGGACCGGAAGGCGTCGGCCGTCCGCTCGAGGTCGCCGAGCTGGGGCAGCAGCACGTAGAAGGCCAGCCCGATCGCAGCCAGCATCACGACGGTCCGGGTCGAGATGCGGTCGAGCCGGACCAGCTCGACCTCGGGCGCACCGGTGAGCTCGCCGGCCCGGGCCCGGACCTCCTCGAGGACCGGGCGGTTGCGGCGGGCCGCGCTGCGGGTGGCCGGCGGCAGGGCCAGGGGCTGGAGGTATGGCAGGGCGGTCCGCACGGCGTCGGACCCGAGCGCCCGGTCCGCGCTGCGCACCGCCCGGTCGGCGCCGACGGCCAGGGCGATGTCGACCATGAGCTGGGCGACGTCGCGGGACATGTCCCGGTCGCTGGCCGCCACCGCCGCCCGGTCGAGGCCGACGAGCCAGGTCTTGCCGTCGGGATCGGCCTCGATGTGGTCCAGGTCGAGCTCGCGGTGAGCGATGCGGCGCCAGTGCAGCAGCCCGAGCTGGCGCCAGGCGGCGTCGAGCACGTCGTCCGTCAGCTCGTCGGCGGGCAGCGCGCTGAGCGGGCGGGCGCCCGTGTCCTCGAGCGCCAGGCCGACCGAGCCCGACGAGTCGGCCACGACACCCTCGAGGCTCGGGACCCGGACGCCGCCGGTCCGCGCCACGGTCAGCGCCAGCGCCTCGCGCTCGAGCAGGCGGCGCATCGAGCTGAACGGGCGGCTGGGCGAGGTCGTGCGATAGCGGAGCCGACGCCACAGGCGCTCGAGCAGGTCGGCCGACCGGTCGTGCGGGGTGCGCAGGTTGAGCACCAGGGTCGGCAGGCCGACCCGCCACACCCGGTAGGTGAGCACGCCGCCGGCGGCGTGGAGCTGCTCGATGCGGGTCGGGTCGATGTGCGCCTCGCGCAGCATGCGGGTGAGCGCCGGGCCGTCGGGGTCGAGGCTGGGGGCGCCGGCGGCGACCAGGGCAAGCGCGCCGACCACCATGCCGACGCCGATGGCGATGATGACGTCGAGGGGTGGGGCGCTGGCGCCGACGATGCGCATGATGACCAGCAGGGCCACGCCGGCCCAGAACACCCGCCGCCACCGGATCGTCAGCCGCGGCGACAGGATCGCCACGACCGCCACGGTCGCGGCGATGAGCGGCGACGTGGCGAAGCCGGGGCTGCCGAGGTCGACCTCGCCGGTGGCGACGCCGTCGTGCGCGATGAGGCCCCGGTCGGCGAGGACACCGCCCAGGACGTTCATGGTGAAGGCGGCCACGCCGTAGGCCAGCGCCAGCGACGCCGTGAGCAGGTAGCGCTTGCGGACGAGCAGCACGACGCTGGCGAGGATCGGCATGGCGGCCGAGATCACGAGGGCGAGGCCGGCCAGCGCCTCCTCGATGCGGTCGGGGAGCTTGGCGAAGTTGCGGGTGACGTCGTCCTCGACGCCGCCGACCGTGCTCTTGGCCCAGGCGGCGACGGACAGGCCGATGCCGACGAGGGCGAGCCCCGCCAGCAGGCGCAGGACGTCGCCGGCCGACCGGACCCGCCGCCGCGGCGCCACCAGCGTCTCGATCTCGCCCCGCCCTGCGGGGCCGGCCGTGACCCCGGCGCCGGCGCCTGCGGAGGCACCTGCGAGGACC
>JBKPAS010000136.1:0-6835 GCA_046744265.1 Actinomycetota bacterium | reverse complement strand
GCGCCGCGTCGTCGCCCCGGGCGGCCTCGTGGGCGAGGCGGGCGAACCGCCGCAGCCGGGTCCGGAACGCGGTGCGGCCGGTGGCGAACGGCACGCCCCGGTCGACCCGCTCGGCGATCTCGTCCACCGCTGCGCCGATCGCCGCGGCCGGGATGCGGACCGGCCCCCAGGGCGTCGCCACGACCGGGTCCTCGGACGGCGGCCGCAGGTGCTGCCGGGCCGCCCGCGCCAGCACCTGGGCCATGCGGGCGTCGCCCTTGAGCCGGGCGACCTCGGGCATGTCGAACGCCCGGACCCGCCCGGCGCCGGTGACCAGCCGCTCGACGGTCGTCTGGCGGGCCGCCGTCTCGCCGAGCGACGGCAGGACCTGGGCGATGTACCGCAGGAACAGCGGGTTGGGCCCGACGACGAGGACGCCCTCGCGGTCGAGGTGCTCGCGGTGCTCGAACAGCAGGAACGCCGCCCGGTGCAGGCCGACCGCCGTCTTGCCGGTCCCCGGACCGCCCTGCACCACGAGGCACGTGCCGAGCGGGGCCCGGATGACCACGTCCTGCTCGGCGGCGATCGTGGCGACGATGTCCCGCATCTCGCCGGTCCGCGACCGCTCGAGCTCGGCCAGCAGCGGGTCGGGGATGCCGCCGTGGTGGGCGGCGTCGACGCTGTCCGGGTCGTCGAACACCTCGTCGAACAGGTCGTCGAGCTGCCGCCCGGTCCTCAGGAAGCGGCGCCGGCGCCACAGGCCCAGCGGATCCGCCGCCGTCGCCCGGTAGAACGGCGTCGACACCGGCGCCCGCCAGTCGACCACCACGGGGTCGCCGCGCTCGTCCTCCACGTGCCGGCGGCCCACGTACCACCGGTCACCGCCCTCGTCGTCGAGGCGGCCGAACGCCAGGCCCGGCACGTCGACGTCCATCGTGCGGACCCGGTGCTCGAGGTGGGCCTGGGCGATGGCGCTGTCGACGGCCTGCGCCGCGCCCTCGGATATCGCTGCCGCCTGCCGGGCCCGGGCCCGCATGGCGGCGAGGTGGTCGTAGGCGCGGTCGAGGTACGCCCGCTCGGCGTCGAGCTCGGGGTGCTGGGTCATCGGGCTGGTCCCTCCGGATCCGGGGGCGCGCGGCGAGACCCCCGACCGGAAAATCGGCGGGGGTCGACGCAGGTCAAGGTGGATTCTGGACGCTAGCCGGCAGGTGACGTTTCCGGAATCGCGTTGTCGTTCCCGGATTTAGTGAGTAGCGTCAGCAACCGCTGAGTACGCTCAGAAATCCACCCCCCTGGTCCTGGGAGCGCACGTTCATGCGGAACTGGCAACTCGACGCCGAGCACGTCCACCGCCGGCGCTGGCTCACCCTGGCGGTGCTCTGCATCAGCCTCATCGTGATCATCGTCGACAACAGCATCTTGAACGTGGCGCTGCCCACGCTGTCACGGTCGCCGGCCCGCGGCGGGCTGGGCGCGGCCGACAGCGACCTGCAGTGGATCGTCGACGCCTACGTCCTCGTGTTCGCCGGCCTGCTGCTCACCGCCGGGGCGCTGGGCGACCGCTTCGGGCGGTACCGGGCCCTGGCGTTGGGTCTGGCGGTGTTCGGCACGGGGTCGCTGCTGGCGGCCAACGCCTCGTCGTCGGGCATGCTCATCACGTTCCGGGCGCTCATGGGCGTCGGCGGGGCGTTCATCATGCCGGCCACGCTGTCGATCATCACGGACGTGTTCCGTGATCCCAAGGAGCGGGGCCGCGCCATCGGCGTGTGGGCCGGCCTGGCCGGGCTCGGGCTCGCCATCGGCCCGGTCACCGGCGGCACGCTGCTCGAGCACTTCTGGTGGGGCTCGGTGCTGCTGGTCAACGTGCCGATCGTCGCGATCGGCCTGGTCGGCGGGTTCTTCCTCGTGCCCGACTCGCGCGACCCGGCCGCTCCCCGGCTCGACGTGCCGGGCGCGCTGCTGTCGATCGTCGGCCTGGCCACCGTGCTGTGGGGCCTCATCGAGGGCCCGACCAAGGGCTGGCGGTCGGGGCAAGTGCTCGGCGCGTTCGCCATCGGCCTCGTCCTGCTGGCGGCGTTCGTCGCCTGGGAGCGGCACACCGACCACCCGATGCTCGACATCAACTTCTTCCGCAACCCGCGGTTCAGCGCGGCCAGCGCGGCCATCACGCTGACGTTCATGGCGCTGATGGGCATGATCTTCCTGCTCACGCAGTACCTGCAGTCGGTGCTCGGGTTCAGCCCGGTCAAGGCGGGCGCGGTGCTGATCCCCATGTCGGGCGTGATGCTGGTGCTGGCGCCCATGTCGGCCCGGTTCGTCGAGCGCGTCGGGTCCAAGGTGGTGCTCGGGACCGGCCTGCTGATCGTCTCGCTGTCGCTGGTGCTGCTGGCCCAGCTCGGGACCAACACGTCGACGCTCACGGTCATCGGCGTGACGATGGTGATGGCCATGGGCATGGCCAACGTGATGGCCCCCGCCACCGAGTCGGTGATGGGCTCGCTGCCCCGCGAGAAGGCCGGCGTGGGCTCGGCGGTCAACGACACGACCCGGCAGATGGGCGGGGCGATCGGCGTCGCCCTGCTCGGCAGCCTGATGGCGTCGCGGTACGGCAGCCACATCGACTCGGGCCTGGCCGACGCGGGGCTGCCCGCCTCGGTGCTCGACAAGATCGGCGGCAACATCCAGGCCGCCATCAGCATCGGCAACGACACCGGCGGCGCCCTGGGCAACCAGATCGTGGAGGTCGCCCGCGACTCGTACATGGCCGGCATGCACCTGGGGGTGCTCGTGGCGGCCGGCATCGTGGCCGTCGCCGCCGCCGGGGTGTTCAAGTGGCTGCCGGCCCGGGCGCCTGAGGCGGCGCCGGCGGTGGTGCCCGTCTCCGCTTCCGGCTCCGGCGAGGCCGAGGTCGGCGGGCTGCTGGACACCGAGCCCGTTACGGCCGGTGGGAACGGCAGCGGCAACGGCAACGGCAGCGGTGACGTCGGCGTCGAGCCGGCCGCCGAGGGCGCCGTGGGCTGAGCGCGGCGGCGCGGTGGTCCTGCGGTCGATCACTCCCCCGTCGACCGCAGGAGCCCGCCGGCACCGGCGCGCCGACGTCCCCGTCCGAGGTCCCCGGTCGACCGCAGGAGCCCGCCGGCACGGGCCCCGGGGCCGGCGCGCCCGACGGCGCCCGTCCGACCACAGGAGCCGCCGGCTTGCGAGGTACCGTGCTCGGCGTGGGTGCGGCGCGAGAGGTCGAGGTCGTCGAGGCTGCCGGGCGCGAGGTGCGGGTCACGAGCCCGCACAAGGTGTTCTTCCGCCAGCGGGGCGAGACCAAGATCGACCTCGTCCGCTACTACCTGGCCGTCGCCGAGCCGATCATGGCCGCCATGAGCGGGCGGCCGACGCTCATGCAGCGGTTCCCCGAGGGGGCGGGAGGCCCGTCGTTCTTCCAGAAGCGGGTGCCCAAGGGGGCGCCCGACTGGCTCGAGACGACCATCGTCCAGACGGTCAATGGCACGCCGTCGCGGGCCATGGTGGCCGCCGACGTCGCCCACCTGATCTGGGCCGTCAACATCGGCTGCCTCGGCTTCCACGTGTGGCCCTATCAGGCGCAGGACCCCGAGCACGCCGACGAGCTGCGCCTCGACCTCGACCCCCAGCCGGGCGTCGGGTTCCCCCAGGTGGTGGCCGCGGCCAAGGAGTTGCGGACCATGCTCGCCGAGGTCGGCATCACCGCCTACCCGAAGACGACGGGCAACCGGGGCATGCACGTCTACGTGCGCCTGCAGCCCCGGTGGGACGCCTACCAGGTGCGGGCGGCGGCCGTGGCCGTGGCCCGCACCCTCGAGCGCCGGCGCCCCGACCTGATCACCGCCGCTTGGTGGAAGGAGGAGCGGGGCGCCCGGGTGTTCGTCGACTACAACCAGAACGCGCCGCACAAGACCGTGTTCGGCGCGTGGTCGGTGCGGGCCCGGGTGGGCGGGCAGGTGTCGACGCCACTGTCGTGGGACGAGCTCGACGACGTCGGCCCCGACGAGCTGACCCTCGCCACGGTGCCGGCACGGGTCGCGGCCTCCGGCGACCCCTGGGCCGCGATCGCCGAGGCGCCGCAGACGATCGAGCCGCTGCTCGCCCTGTGGGAGCGGGACATGGCCAACGGCCTGCAGGACGCGCCGTGGCCGCCCGTCTACCCGAAGATGCCCAACGAGCCGCCCCGCGTGGCGCCCAGCCGGGCCCGCCAGAACTAGCGGCCCCGGCGAGTCGGTCCGCCGCCGGCGATCAGCCCCGGGTCTGGCCGTCGCCCGAGACGACGTACTTCTCGGTGGTCAGCTCGCGCAGGCCCATCGGGCCGCGGGCGTGCAGCTTCTGGGTCGAGATGCCGATCTCGGCGCCGAAGCCGAACTCCTCGCCGTCGACGAAGCGGGTCGAGGCGTTGACCAGCACCGCGGCGGCATCGACCTCGCGGGTGAACCGCTCGGCGGCGGCGAGGTCGGACGTGACGATCGCCTCGCTGTGCCCGCTGCCGTACCGGGCGATGTGGTCGATCGCCGCATCGAGCGACGGGACGACCCGCACGGCCAGCCGCAGGTCGAGGAACTCGCGGGCCCAGTCGTCGTCGGTCGCCTCCCCCACCCGGTCGGCCCCGACGGCGGCTCGGGCCGCGTCGTCGCCGACCAGGTCCACGCCGTCGAGCCGGCGGGCCACCGCCGGCAGGAAGTCCGCCGCCACCGCGTCGTGCACGAGCAGCGTCTCGGCCGCGTTGCACACCGACGGCCGCTGCGTCTTGGCGTTCACGACGATGTCGGCCGCCATCACCAGATCGGCCGCGGCGTCGACGTAGACGTGGCAGTTGCCGTCGCCGTCGATCACGTACGGGACGGTCGCGTTGTCGAGGATCGAGCGGATCAGCGACGGCCCGCCCCGGGGGATCAGGCAGTCGATCGACTCGCGCTGGCGCATGAACTCGACGGCCGCCTCGCGCGAGGTGTCCTCGACCAGGACGAGCGCGTCCTCGGGCAGGCCGGCCTTGGCCAGCGCCTCGCGCAGCACACCGGCGATGGCGATGTTCGACCGGATCGCACCCGACGACCCCCGCAGGAAGGCGGCGTTGCCCGACTTGAGGCACAGCCCGAACGCGTCGCTCGTCACGTTCGGCCGGTTCTCGTAGACGATGGCCACGACGCCCAGCGGCACCCTGACCTTGTGGATCCGCAGGCCGTTGGGCCGCACCCACCCCTCGGTGATCTCGCCGACCGGGTCGGGCAGGCTGGCCACCTGGCGCAGGCCGCCGGCCATGCCCTCGACCCGCGCGGGCGAGAGCCGCAGGCGGTCGACGACGGTGGCCGAGACGCCCGCCGCCTGCTCGCGCTCGACGTCGGCGGCATTGGCCGCCAGCAGGTCGTCGGTGCGTTCCACGAGCAGGTCGGCGGCCGCCGCCAGGGCCGCGTTCTTGAGCTCGGTCGAGGCGGTGGCCAGCACCCGGCTGGCGGACTTGGCGCGGCGTCCCTGCTCGGCGATGGTCGACATGGCCCCAATGCTAGGAACCAGCGGCGACGACCGGCACGGCCCGAGAAGCAGTCGAACGACCCGCATCGCCCCGGCCGCCGCCGCGTGGCAGTCTCATCGCGAGATGGTCGAGGCGCGCGAGGCGAACGGGGCGGACATCGGGCCGGTGGCCGAGACGCTCGCCCGCGCCTTGCACGACGACCCGGCGATGATCTGGGCGTTCGGCGAGCGGCCGGCGCCCCGCCTGCGGCGCCTCCGCCGCTACTTCCGCTACGAGGCGAAGCGCCACGGCCGGCACGGGCAGGTGCTGACCGGCGACGACCATCGGGGCGCGGCCTTCTGGGACCCGCCCGACCGGTGGCGGGCGTCGTGGGCGGCGCTCGTCCGCAGCCTGCCGGTGATGGTGCCGGCCATCGGGCCGCGCCTGCCCCGGGTCCTGCGGGGCCTCGAGATGCTCGAGCGGGCGCACCCCCGCGAGCCGCACTGGTACCTGGCGATGCTCGGCACCGACCCGCCCCACCAGGGCAAGGGGGTGGGCCGGGCGCTGGTCGAGCCCGTCCTCGGGCGGTGCGACGCCGAGGGCCTCGGCGCCTACCTCGAGTCGTCGAAGGAGCGGAACATCCCCTACTACGAGCGGTTCGGGTTCGCCGTCACCGGGCAGATCGACCTGCCCGGCGGCCCGCCGCTGTGGCCGATGTGGCGGGACCCGCAGTAGGCCGGCGGTCGGTCCAGGCGACCAGGAGGACGGCGGCCGGGTGAACGGCGACGGGGACACGGTGACGGGGACGGGCAAAGGCGCGACGAGCGGCGGCTCGGCGCTCGACCGTGCGGTGGGCGCGTTCGTCGACGACCTCACGCCCGCGGTCGAGCAGGTGGCCGCCGCGGTGCCGGGCATCGACGTGGGCAAGCTGCGGTCGGACGTCGTCGTCGACGCCTACAACCTGGCCTGCGGGTTCATCGACGCCGACGGGCTCCACACCGACGACGAGCTGTGGGCGCTGATCACGGCGTTCGGCCACCGGCTGCCCACCGACATCGGCAAGGCCGTTCCCGCCGACCTGCGGACGGCCGGGCTGCTGGTGGGCCGCCGGTCGGTGCTCGACGAGCCGTCGGCCCTGCTCGACGTGCTGATCCGGGCCGACGCCCGTGACGGTGGCGACCGGGCCCTGCGCTACGCCCGGCTCGGCGCCCAGATCGGGCACGTGGTCGCGGCGCTCGACCTGCTGCCGTCGCGCACCGAGCTGTCGGCGGTCGACGGCTTCCGGGCGATGGTCCACCGGGCGATCAGGGCGACGCCCGGCCCGCCGCCGGGCGGCGCCGCTCCGGCCGGCCGGGGCGGCATCGACCAGTCCGGGGCGCCGAGCGC
>JBKPAS010000064.1:0-5358 GCA_046744265.1 Actinomycetota bacterium | reverse complement strand
GCTGGACGTGCTCGACTTGCGCAATATGGCCCTGTCCGACCGCCTGCGGGCCCGGATGCGGCTGCCCGCCGGCGCCCACGTGCCCCACCCGGCAATCCGGCAGAGCCGGGTCCCCGCCGTGCAGGTCGAGCTCGACCGGCCCACGCCGGTGTGGCTCGACGACGAGCGGGTGGCCGCCGCCCGCCGGCTGTCGATCCGGGTGGAGCCCGACGCACTCGTCTGCGTCGTGTAGCGCCTACCCGCGGGGTGGTGGGCACCACAAGGGTGCCCACGGGAACTGCGTCCTGACGCGGGGCCCCGTTAGCCTCCAGGCCCATGCGAGCCTGGATCCTCGACGCATCGCCCGGCGACTATCGCGAGGGCGAGATCGACGACCCGCCGGCCGGCCCGGGCGACGTCCGGGTCCGCCCCGTGGCCTCGGCCCTCAACCACATGGACCTGTGGCTCACGCAGGGCCTGCCCAAGCCGAGGGTGCCGCACGTCCCCGGCTGCGACATCGCCGGCGTCGTCGAGTCGGTCGGCGAGGGCGTCCACGGCGTCGCCCCCGGCGACGAGGTGGTGGTCAACCCCGCGGTGTCGCCCCTCCAGGCGATCATCGAGCTGGGGAACGACTCGCCGCTCGGCAAGGGCTTCCAGATCGTGGGCGAGCAGGCGTGGGGCGGCCATGCCGACCTCGTCACCGTGCCGGCCCGCAACGTTGTGCCCCGTCCCGCCGCCCGCACCTGGGAGGAGTGCGCCGCCTACCCCCTCGCCACCCTCACCGCCTGGCGCATGCTGCGCCGGGCCCGGGTGACGGCCGGCGACACGGTCCTGGTCGTCGGCGTCGGCGGGGGCGTGAGCGCGGCCGCGCTGGCGCTCGCCGTGCGCCTCGGTGCGGTCGTGTACGCCACGTCCCGCGGCGAGGCGAAGCGGGCCCGAGCCGTCGAGCTGGGCGCGGTGGGCGCGTTCGACTCCAACGAGGACTGGCCCGTGCGGGCCGACGTCGTGGTCGAGAGCGTCGGCCCCGCCACCTGGGACCGGTCGGTCAAGGCCCTGCGCTCGGGCGGCCGCCTGGTCGTGTGTGGGGGCACCTCGGGACCCAAGGTCGAGCTGAACCTGCCCCGGCTGTTCCTCAAGCAGATCGAGATCATCGGCTCGACCATGGGGTCGTACGAGGAGTTCGCCCAGGTCACCGGCCTGGTCGACCACGGCCTGCCGGTCTACGTCGACGAGGTCTTCGACCGGGCGGACTACCCGAAGGCGCTGGAACGGCTGCGCCAGGGCGAGCAGCTCGGGAAAATCGTGCTGCGCCACGAGTAGCGTGCGCAGATGAACCAGGATCTCGAGGGGGTCAAGGCCCGACTGGCCGAGCAGGTCGACCGGCGCCGCGACCTGCTGCTCGACGTCTCGCACCAGATCCACGCCCACCCCGAGACCAACTACGAGGAGCGGTTCGCCCATGACCTGCTGACCCGTGTCCTCGAGGACGAGGGCCTGCCGGTCGTGCGTGGCGCCCGGGGCATCGAGACGGCGTTCGAGGCGTGGGTCGGGCCCGAGGGCGGTCCGACCGTGGCGGTCCTGTGCGAGTACGACGCACTGCCGGCCATCGGCCACGCCTGCGGCCACAACGTCATCGCGGCCGCCGGGCTCGGCGCGGGGCTGGCCGCGGCGGCGCTGGCCGACGAGTTGGGTGGCCGCCTGCTGGTGCTGGGCACGCCCGCCGAGGAGGGGGGCGGCGGCAAGATCCGGCTCATCGAGGCGGGCGCCCTCGACGGCGTCGACGCCGCCATGATGGTCCACCCGGCCGAGGCCGACCTGGTGGCCATTGAGGCCATCGCGGTGCAGGAGGTGACCGCCAGCTACACCGGCGAGGCGGCCCACGCCGCCGCCTATCCCGACCAGGGGAGGAACGCGCTCGACGCGGCGGTGCTCGGGTACAACGCGGTGGCGGCGCTGCGCCAGCACATCGGCGGCGGCGAGCGGATCCACGGCATCGTGACCCGCGGCGGCGACAAGCCCAACATCGTGCCGGCCTCGGCCGAGACGCAGTGGATGGTCCGCTCCCCGACGCGGGACGGGCTCGAGGTGCTCAAGCGCCGGTTCGTCGCCTGCCTCGACGGCGGCGCCACCGCCGCCGGATGCGCCCTCGAGCTCGAGTGGGGGCCCGTGATCTACGCCGACCTGGTCCCCAACCGGGCGATCGTCGAGCGCTACCGGGCCAACGCGGCCGCGCTCGGTCGCACCGTGCGCGACCCGTCGCCGTCCAGGCGGGTCGTGGGCAGCACCGACATGGGCAACGTGAGCTACGAGCTGCCGTCGATCCACCCGATGATCCAGGTGGCGCCGCCGGGCGTGCCGATCCACACGCCGGCGTTCGCCGGGTACGCGGCCGGGCCCGAGGGCGATCGGGCCGTCGTCGACGGTGCCAAGGCCCTGGCCTGGACGGTTGCCGACCTGTGGTTGGACGCCGGCCTGGTGGACGAGGCCTGGGCCGAGCAGCGGACCGCCGTGGCCGAGCGCCGGCAGGCGGACCAGCCCTCCGGGCGAACCTGAGCGGGCGAACCTGACCGGGCAAGCCTGCGGGCGGACCGGACCCGGCGGGTATCCCCAGCGGCGCCAGGTCCCCCGCGTACGATCAACGTCCCTATGACCGTCTACGTCGGTGAGGAGTTCACACCCGCCGAGGGCGACGTATTGAGGCGGTACTTCACCAACCTCGATGGTCCCGTCTTCGCCCTGGTGAACCTGCCCGAGGTCGTCAAGGGGGCGCTGTTCGCCCGCTACTCGCGCTCGCCCAAGAGCTTGCGGCGGCTGTTCCTCGACGAGTTCGTGGGCGACCTCGACATCTCCGGCGACGCTACGGTCGACGCCACCGTCGGCCTGCAGCGGGCCGAAGACCTCTATGACCGGGTGTTCTACGAGTACGGCGACGACTCGGTCGCCCAGCTCGGGGGCGTGCACCTGGCGTGCGAGCAGGCGTCGAACCTGCTCACGAAGGTGCTCGAGTGGGGGCGGCTCATGTCGTACCTCGAGCAGTCGACCCGCTACATCGCCTACGACTCGCGTGTCGGCGGCCGGTACCGCTACCACCGCGACCCCGAGGTGCTCGGCAGCTCGCTGGGCCTGCGCTACGTTGGCGACCTCGACCGGGTGTTCGACACCTACGGCGAGATGGCGGGGGCGATGATCGACTTCTTCCGCGACCGCTACCCCCGGCAGCCGGGCGACAGCGACTTCGTCCACCGGCAGGCGATCAAGGCCAAGGCGCTCGATGCGGTACGGGGCGTGCTGCCCGCGGCCTCGCTGTCCAACGTCGGCATCTACGGCACCGGCCAGGCCTACGAGGCGTTGCTGATCCGCATGCGGGCGCACGCGCTGCCCGAGGCCCGCAACTACGCGGACCTCATGCTGACCGAGCTGCGCAAGGTGATCCCGAGCTTTCTCAAGCGGGTCGACGTCACCGACCGGGGCGTGGCGGCGGGCGCCTACCTGGCGACGAACCGCACGGCGATGGAGGAGATGAGCGCCCGGCTGTTCCCGGCCGAGCCCAGCGGCGACGGCGAGACCGGTCCGTCCGTGCGGCTGGTCGACTTCGACCCCGACGCCGAGGTCAAGCTCGTCACGGCCATGCTCTACCCGTACGTGCACGTGTCCGAGGCCGAGGTCGAGCGCCGGGTGCGGGCCATGTCCGTCGACGAGCGGCTGGCCGTCGTGCGGGCCTACGTGGGCGAGCGCACCAACCGCCGGCACCGGCCCGGGCGGGCGTTCGAGCGGCCCAGCTACCGGTTCGACGTGCTGACCGACTACGGGGCGTTCCGCGACCTACAGCGCCACCGCATGCTCACCATCGAGTGGCAGCCGCTGTCGCCCCGGCACGGCTACACGATGCCCGAGGCCGTCGAGGCCGCCAGCCTGGCTGGCCGGTTCGACGAGGTCATGGAGCGGTCGGCCGCGCTGCACGACACGCTCGTCGAGCGGTTCCCGGCGCAGGCGCCGTACGCCGTCGCGCTGGCCTACCGGGTGCGCTTCGTGATGGAGCTCAACGCCCGCGAGGCCATGCATCTCATCGAGCTGCGCACGACCCCCCAGGGTCACCCGGCCTACCGGTGGGTGGCGCAGCAGATGCACCGACTCATCGCCGAGCAGGCCGGCCACCACGCCGTGGCCGAGGCCGTGCGCTTCGCCGACCACTCGCCCGAGCCGAGCCTCGAGCGGCTGGAATCCGAGCGGCGGGCAGAGCGGCGGCGGCTGTCGCGCTGACGGCTCGTCGGCGGGTGGGTTTTTGCACGATGCTGTGACCTTTGTCACTCACGGAACTGGCCCGCGCTCGCTACCCTGACCGCCCCACAGACCCCGTGGGACGGGACCGCGGAGAGTGCGGCTCGCGGGTGCTTCCCTCCCGCAGGTCGGACTCCCCACGTGTCGAAGCGTGTGCCTATCATCCGGCCGCGCATGGCCGACCCGGTGAAGGACCCGATGGCAGACGACGAGACCACTGAAGAAGAATTCGAGGCCGAGGAGCTCGAGGAGGAGCTCGACGAGCCCGAGGACCTCGACGACGACCTGGTCGTCGAAGACGAGGAAGACCTCGACCCGTTCGACGACGACGACGAGGAGGAGGACGTCGTCGAGCCCGAGCCCGTCAAGCCCAAGCCCAAGGCCAAGACGGCCACGCGCGCCCGCCGCGGCGAGGACGAAGACGAGGACGAAGACGAGGACGAGGTCGACCCGGACGACGTCGAGGCCGACCTCGATACGATCCTCAAGGACCGCATCGCGGCACAACCCGACGACGACGAGGACGAAGACGAGGAGCAGCCCGAGCCCGACGAGCGGGGCGACGGCGCCGGGCGGATCCAGCCCAAGCGCCCGGGCGAGTTCGTGTGCCAGTCGTGCTTCCTGGTCAAGCACCCCAGCCAACTGGCCGACCCCGAGCTGATGCTCTGTACGGACTGCGTGTGAGACGGGCCGTCGGCCGGCACCTCGAGCGAGATCCGAGGAGATGAGCGTG
Source organism: Actinomycetota bacterium (assembly GCA_046744265.1). Taxonomy (GTDB): domain Bacteria; phylum Actinomycetota; class Acidimicrobiia; order Acidimicrobiales; family VFJN01; genus DATCLS01. Next base: position 368 of record JBKPAS010000064.1, on the reverse strand, counting down.
ACATGAGCGACGACGACAACAAGGGTCCGGTCGGCCACGCCGTCGAAGCGCTCGTGTACGCGCCGATCGGCCTGTTCTTCGAGGGGCCCAGCCTGCTGCCCAAGCTGGTGGAGCAGGGCAAGGTGCATGCCCGCAACGCCCGTTTCTTCGGCAAGTTCGCGGTCCAGCACGGGCAGGTCGAGCTGCGCAGGCGGCTGGCCGCAGTCGAGGAGCAGGCCGCAGAGGTGTTGCGGGCCTTCGGGGTGACCGGCGACGGGGGGTTCGAGCCGAGCCCGCCCGGGTCCGGGGCCGCGCCGTCGGGTCCGTCTGCGTCGTCCGCGGCCCCGTCTGCGTCGTCGGTGGTAGAGCCGGCGGCCGCTGCTGGGGAC
>JBKPAS010000041.1:0-4886 GCA_046744265.1 Actinomycetota bacterium | reverse complement strand
ACCACCGTCCCGTCGGTGTGGTGCACCGCGAACCGGGGACGGGTGCGGTCGTAGTGGCGGATCCAGGTGGCGAAGCCCGCATAGATGAAGAGGGGATGCCCGGCGTAGCGCTTGAGCGCCCCCCGCCGCTCGACCTGTTCGACCACCGCGGCGTCGAACCCGACGCCGGTGTGGAACAGGAAGTAACGGCCGTTGACCGACCCCAGCCCCACCCGGTGGATCGACGACCGGGCCAGCCCGTCGAGCAGCGCCCCCGTCGCCTCGATCGGGTCGTTGGGCAGCCCGATCGTGCGGGCGAACACGTTGGTCGACCCGCCGGGCAGCGCGGCGAGCGCGCACCGGGTGCCGGCGAGCCCGTTGGCCGCCTCGTTGAGGGTGCCGTCGCCGCCGAGCACGACGATCACCTCGGTGCCGTCGGCCGCCGCGCCCTGGGCCAGCCGGGTGGCGTGGCCGCGGCGGCTGGTCTCGGCCACGGTCACGTCGTGGTCGGCCGACAGCGCCTTGCCGATGACGACCCGGCTGCGGGGCGTGACCGACGACGCCGACGAGTTGACCAGCAGCAGCACCTTCACAGCGCCCGGGAAGCTACCCCGCCGGCGTCGAGCGACCGTCATGGCCGGTCAGAGCCAGTTACCGCGCGGTCACTTACAGCACGGGGGACCGCGACCGCGATTTGGCTGCCTCGCGAAACGCGGGCATCCTGGCGGCCATGAACGTCGTCGTATGCGTGAAGCAGATCCCGGATCCAGCCGAGCCGGGGAAGCTCGAGGCCGACAACACCCTCGATCGCAGCGGCAAGCTGATCCTCGACGAGTCCGACAGCTACGGCGTCGAGATGGCCCTCCAGCTTGCCGACGCGGCGGGGGGTGGCGAGGTGACCCTGGTCTCGATGGCGCCCAACGGCGAGACGTCCGGGCTGCGCACGGCGCTGGCCATGGGCGCCGCCAAGGCGATCCTGGTCTCCGACGACGCCCTGTCCGGCGCGGGCGCGCTCGACACCGCCAAGGTGCTGGCCGCGGCCATCAAGCGGGCCGAGGCCGACCTGGTCCTCGCCGCCACCGAGTCGAGCGACGGCTACACGGGCACCGTGCCGGAGCAGGTCGCCGCGCTGCTCGGCCTGCCGTCGGTCACGTTCGCCAAGCACGTCGAGATCGGCGACGGCGTGGTCAAGGTCCAGCGCCAGACCGAGGCCGGCTACGACGAGGTCGAGGCGCCCCTGCCCGCCGTCGTGTCGGTCACGGCCGGCGTGGTCGAGCCCCGCTACCCGTCCTTCAAGGGCATCATGGCGGCCAAGTCGAAGCCGGTCGACCAGCCCAGCCTGGCCGACCTGGGCATCGACCCGTCGACCGTGGGCGCGGCGGGCGCCGGGCAGCAGATCGTCTCCGTCGAGGACGCTCCGGCCCGCGAGGCCGGCGAGATCGTCGAGGACGACGGCGAGGGTTTCCAGCGCATCGTCGGCTTCCTCGAGAACCTCAAGGTCATCTGACCCCTCGGCACACGACACGGACGACAGGAGACGTACAGAACCATGGCTCTCAACCGCATCTGGGTCTACGCCGAGGCCACCGACGGCAAGGTCGCACCCATCACCCTCGAGATGCTGGCCAAGGCCCGCGAGCTGGGCGAGACCGTCGAGGCCGTCTACGGCGGCGACGGCGCGGCGGTGGCCGAGGCGCTCGGCGCCCACGGCGCGTCGACGGTGCTCGCCACCGGTGACCTGTCCGGCAGCCTGCCCGGCGTGCCGGTCGCCTCGGCGCTGGCCAAGCAGGTGCAGGAGGGGAACGCGCCCGACCTGATCATGTTCGGCACGACCTACGACGGGCGCGACGTCGCCGCCCGCCTGTCGGTGGCGCTCGACAAGCCGGTCATCACCAACAACACCGACATCGCCCTCGAGGGCGACGACGTCGTCGCGACCGAGCCGGTGTTCGGCGGCACCAAGCTGGTCAAGACGAAGTTCACGGCCGGTCCGCCGAACATCGCCCTGATCCGACCCAAGTCGTTCCCGGCCGAGTCGACCGGCGGCGGTGCCGCCGAGGTCGTCACGATCGAGGTGCCCGACGCCGGGCAGGCCAAGGTCAAGAACCGCCACGTCGAGGAGTCGACGGGTCCCAAGCTGGACGAGGCGGAGGTCGTCGTGTCGGGCGGCCGGGGCCTGGGCGAGGCCGGCAAGTACGAGATCATCGAGCAGCTGGCCAAGGCGCTCAAGGGCGCCCCGGGTGCCTCGCGGGCCATCGTCGACGCCGGCTGGGTGCCGTACAGCTACCAGGTCGGCCAGACCGGCAAGGTCGTCAAGCCGACCGTCTACATCGCGGCAGGCATCTCGGGCGCCACCCAGCACCTGGTGGGCATGAAGGGCTCGAAGAACATCATCGCCATCAACAAGGACCCCGAGGCCCCGATCTTCTCGGTCGCCGACCTCGGCATCGTGGGCGACGTGCACAAGGTGCTGCCGAAGCTGCTCGAGGCGCTCCAGAGCCGCTGACCGCGCCTCCCGTCAGAGGGAGGACGAGAAGGTGTCGCACTGGGTGCGGTCGCCGGAACCCGCTCACCTGGGCTCCTGTCGCCCCTTACGACGTAAGACGCCGGGGACGTAAGCTCGGCGGGCATGACGCTCGCCGAGCGCGCCTCCTGGACGAACTGGGGGCGCAACCAGACCTGCGCGCCGGCCCGCATCGCCCGTCCCACGTCCGAGGACGAGCTGGTCGAGCTGGTGAAGGACGCCGCCAGCCGCGACCAACGGGTGAAGGCGGTCGGCGCCGGCCACTCGTTCACGTCGATCGCCTGCACCGACGGCGTGCTCGTCGACCTGTCCGGCTACGGCCGGGTGCTCGACGACGACGCCGCCACCGGGCGGGTGACCGTCGAGGCCGGCATCCCGCTGCACCGCCTGTCGGACGAGCTCGACCGGCGGGGCCTCGCGCTCGAGAACATGGGCGACATCGACCAGCAGTCGATCTCCGGGGCGACGCAGACCGCCACCCACGGCACCGGCCTGCGGTTCCGCAACCTGTCGTCCCAGGTGATGGGGATGCGGCTCGTGACCGCCGACGGCTCGGTGCTCGACCTGTCCGGCGAGCGCGAGCCCGACACGTTCAAGGCCGCCCAGGTCGGCCTGGGGGCGCTGGGGCTCGTGTCGACGGTGACACTGCAGTGCGTGCCCGCCTTCCGGCTGCACGCGATCGAGCAGGCGGTGCCGGTCGACGACGTGCTCGCCGACCTGGACGCCCTGGTCGAGGACAACGACCACTACGAGTTCTACTGGGTGCCCCACACCCGCTGGGCGCTGACCAAGCGCAACCGCCGCACCGACGAGCCGGTCCGCCCCCGCGGCCGCGCCCGCGAGTGGTGGAACGACATGTTCCTACAGAACTACGCGTTCGGGGCGCTGTGCCGGGTGGGGCGCCGATGGCCGTCGCTCATCCCGCGGCTGGCCAAGATCATCCCCAGCACCGGCACGGTCGACCACATCGACCGGTCCGACCGGGTGTTCACCAGCCCGCGGAAAGTGCGGTTCTGGGAAATGGAGTATGCCGTTCCCCGCGAAGCCCTGCCCGAGGCGCTCAACCGTGTGCGGCGGCTCGTGGACGAGATCGGCATGCACATCAGCTTCCCCGTCGAGGTGCGTGTGGTACGGGGCGACGACCTGTGGTTGTCGACCGCCCACGGGCGCGAAACGGGGTACATCGCGGTGCACGTGTACCGGGGAACTCCGTACGACGCGTACTTCTCCAGCGTCGAGCGGATCATGGACAGCTATGGCGGCCGCCCGCACTGGGGGAAGCTGCACTTCCAGACCGCAGAGACGCTGGCGGAGCGGTATCCACGCTGGGATGATTTCCAGCGGGTCAGGGCTCGTCTCGACCCTGACCAGCGGTTCGCCAACCCCTATCTCGACAGAGTGATCGGTCGCGCGGGCGTTTGACGGCAGCGCGAACAAAGTTCGCAGGAAATTCGCCGCCAGACGAACAAAACTGGGGAGAAATCATCTTGTGACCCTTGACCCGGTTCGACCCGATGGTGTTCTGTGCCCGGAGGCGGGGGCACCCGGTGGCACGGAGGCGGATTTGTCGGCGCACATCACACCCCGCAACGACCTTGGGGTGGCGCTCGCGGCCTTGTGCCTGGCCCTCGGGGGAGCCGCGCTCTACGCGTTCGCGCAGTCCGGATACGCGGCGCTTCCTGACGTCCCGCTCGACGTCCCGGCCTACCTCTTGGCTCCGGCCTTCGCGCTGTGCGAGGTGCTGGCGCTGCGGGTCCAGCGCCGGCAGGCGCAGGTCTACGGGTTCGCGCTGGCCGAGGTCCCCCTGGCCATCGGCCTCGTGTACGCCGGCCCGGCCGCCCTGGTCGTGGCCCGCATGGTCGGCGTGCTGGTCGTGCTGATCGTCGCCCGCCGCCGGGTCGTCGAGGTGGCGTTCGAGCTGGCGCTCACGGCCTGCCAGACGCTCGCGGCGGTCCTCGTGTTCAACGCGGTGCTGGGCGACGACGTGTCGCCGGTCGGCGTGCGCGGGGCCGGGGCGCTGCTGGCCGGGCTGGCGACGTCGCACGCCGTGGCCGTCCTCGCGGTCCTGCTGCTCGTCGTGGTCGGCGGCTGGCGGGGGCGCCGGTCGCTGCGGCAGATGCTGGCGTCGGGTAGCTGGGCCGCCGTGCTCGACGGGGCCATCGGCCTCGGGCTGGCCCTGGCCGTCTGGCGCATCCCGCACGTCGGGCTGCTGGTGCTGGCGGTCGTCGTCGCCTGCGTCTGGTCCAACCGCGTCTACAGCCGGGTCGCGGAGCGGCACCACCGGCTCGAGATCGTGGACGCGTTCGCCGGGTCGGTCGTCCGGTCGGTGAAGCTCGACGAGATCGCCGGCTCGGTGCTGAAGGGCGCCGGCTCGCTGCTGCAC
>JBKPAS010000033.1:0-3644 GCA_046744265.1 Actinomycetota bacterium | reverse complement strand
GACCTACGACGAGGTGCGGGTCCTGATCCGGGCCGAGCTCGACCACCTGCGGGCCAAGGGCCTGTTCGCCCTGCCGGGCGAGGAGATCGCGGCCGACGGCCAGCGCGACGTCGTGGTGGCCGACGACGAGGCCGTGGCCGTGGTGCTCGGCAAGGCCGAGGACGCCGGCCTCGACGTCACCGACGGCGACGTCTACCTGGTCATCACCGGCCTCCACGAGCACCTGTCCGACATCGGCGCCGTCGGTCCCCAGGCCTGACCTGGCGGGCCCTACAGCTCGGCCGAGCGGGGGAGGCGGGGTTCGGAGACGAGGTCGACGCCCGGCGGGAGGCCGTCGACCTCGACGTGGTCGCCCTCGACCGTGACCGTCACCCGGCTGCCGAGCAGCGGGATGCGCGACACGTGCAGCCGGCCGATCGGGGCCGGCAGCGCCGGTGCCAGCGACAGCTTCCCCTTCGGTACCCAGGGGTCGAGGCGCAGCAGCGCCCGCAGGTAGGCCAGCGGCGCGGCCGCGGACCACGCCCGGCTCGTGCAGGCGTCGGGATAGCGTACCGGCGCCCGTACGTCGTCGCGGTCGAACCCGCACAGCACGCCGAGCCGGCCCGGGGCCGGGTCGGACAGCGCCGCCGCCTCGAGCTGCGCCAGCGCGATGTGGTGGGCCTCGTCGACGCGCCCGTACCGGACCAGCCCGGCGACGCACAGCGCGTTGTCGTGCGGCCACACCGCGCCCGTGTGCAGCGAGACGGGGTCGAAGCCGCCCATCGACCAGCCCAGGGTCCGCACGCCCCAGCCCGAGAACAGATCGCTGGCCACGAGGTGCTTGGCCACGGCGGCCGCCTTGTCCTCGTCGAGGATGCCCGTCCACAGGCAGTGCCCGATGTTCGACGTCAGCGCCGGCACCGCCCGCTTGTCGCCGTCGAGCGCGACCGCCAGCAGGCCGCAGTCGTCGACCCAGAAGTCGCGGTTGAACGCCTCCTGCAGGGCCCGCGCCCGTTCGCCCCAGGTCGTGGCGCCGGCCGCGTCGTCGGCCTCGGCCGCGAAGTGGGCCCGGGCCCGGAACGCCGCGTACGTGTACGCCTGCACCTCGGCCAGCGCGATCGGACCCTTGGCGACCGTGCCGTCGGGGAAGCGGATCGGGTCGTGCGAGTCCTTCCAGCCCTGGTGCCGCTCGCCCCGGTCGGTGGGCCGCTGGTACTCGACGTAGCCGTCGCCGTCGCGGTCGCCGAACGTGGTGATCCACTCGAGCGCCCGGTCGACGTGGGGCAGCAGGCGGTCGACCACCTCGGGGGCGAGGCCCCACCGCCGCAGCTCGCCGAGCAGCATGACGAACAGCGGCGTGGAATCGACGGACCCGTACGAGATCGCCCCGCCCGGGCCGGCCTGGCCGTCGCCGAACCCGGCCGGCCCCACCCGCAGGCGGTGGAGGATGCGGCCGGGCTGCTCCTCGGTGCGGTCGTCGACGTCGGCGCCCTGGAACCGGGCCAGCGTCTCGAGCGTGCCGAGCGCCAGGTCGGGGTCGACGACCATGCTCATCCAGGCGGCGAGCAGCGCGTCGCGCCCGTGCAGCGCCAGGAACCACGGCGCCCCAGCCGCCACCACCGCCCGCTCGGGGAACTCGGGGTCCATCAGGCGCAGGGCGCCCAGGTCGTGGGCGCTGCGCCGCAGGGCCAACGCCAGGGGCTCGTGGTCGGTCTCGATGGCGGGCACGCCGCGGTGCCAGCGCTCGAGCCGCTCGCCGCTCTCGCTGCCGTGGGCCGCCGGCCGCGGCTGGGGCTTCGCGTCGGGCCCGACAGCCTCGTCGCCCGCCACCGGCGCCACCAGGAAGCTCACGACGCGGGACGACCGCGCCGGCACGATGCCCTCCCATCGCAGCCCGCCGGGGCCGACCTGCACGTCTTCGGACGCGGTCACCCGGCACCCCACCTTGTGGTCGCCCCGCCGGCGGGCGAGGACGAGCGCGCCGTCGACCAGCCGCGGCTCGACCGGTTCGGGGCGCCCACGCCCGTGGTAGACGTCGAGCGCATCCGCCATGTCGGCCCCGACGTCGACCTCGACCTGGACGTAGGTGGCCTCGTCACCGACGTTGCGGATCTCCACGTCGTCGCGCAGCGCCGAGCCCGGCCCGAGCACACGCCGGCGCACGACGATGCAGCCCGAGGCGTCGGGCAGGCCGGCTTGCCGGTGGGGCGACCGCTGCGCCCGGCCCACGAACGTTGCGGCGGCGGGGTCGTCGAGGTTCCCGTCGATGGCCAGGAGCGGCTCGCCGTCGACCCGCAGCACCCAGCGCGACAGCGCCCGCCGGCCGGCGATGTACAGCCCGTCGACGCCGCCCTCGATGTCGCCCGAGGGGCGGGACACGCAGAACGACGCGCCGTCGACCAGGTCGACCAGGCTCACGCTGTCGATGGCCGCGCCCCCTCCCCAGTGGACCGGCCGGAGGACCGGCCCGAGGACCCGATCGACGACTGCCGGCGCGGTTGCGAGCACATCCGCGGCGACCCTACTCGCGGGTCCGCGAACTGCCAGCAGTAATTTCTCCTATGGCGATAGTGCCAATACACTGCCTTCATGCCAGTCCCGCTCTTCGAGATCGAGGACCTCCACGTCCGGGCCGCGGGCGCCGACGCCGAGATCCTGCGTGGGGTCGACCTCACGATCGGTGCCGGCGAGGTCCACGCGCTCATGGGGCCCAACGGGTCCGGCAAGTCGACGCTGGCGACGACGCTGCTGGGCAACGCCGAGTACGAGGTGACCCGGGGCCGCATCGCGTTCCGGGGCGACGACATCACCGACTGGGACACCGACGTGCGGGCCAAGGCCGGCATCTTCCTGGCCCATCAGTACCCGCAGACCATCGCCGGCGTGTCGGTCACCAACTTCCTGCGCCAGGCGCTGTCCGCCCGCAAGGGCATCGACCTGTCGGTGCTCGAGCTGCGCCTGGCGATCATGGAGTGGATGGAGCGCCTGGAGATGGACCCGGCGTTCGCCGACCGCTACCTCAACGAGGGGTTCTCGGGCGGCGAGAAGAAGCGGAACGAGATCCTGCAGATGGCCATCCTCGAGCCCGAGCTGGCCGTCCTCGACGAGACCGACTCGGGTCTCGACATCGACGCGCTCAAGGTGGTGGCGCGGGGCGTGGAAGAGGTGCGCCGCGACCGCTCCGAGTTGGGCGTGCTCATCATCACCCACTATCAGCGGCTGCTCGACCATCTGGCGCCCGATAGGGTGCACATCCTGGTCGACGGGCGGGTCGTCGACTCGGGCGGGCCCGAGCTGGCCGAGCGCCTCGAGCGAGAGGGATACGAGTCGTGGCGATGACGGACAAACCGGCGGCCGGTGGGCGCCTCGACGTCGCCCGCATCCGCAAGGACTTCCCCATCCTCGACCGCGAGGGCCCCTGGCCCCGGCTCGTCTACCTCGACTCGGCGTCGTCGTCGCAGCGGCCGTCCGCCGTGATCGACGCGATGAGCCGCTACTACGAGCGCAACCACGCCAACGTCCACCGCAGCGTCTACAAGCTCGCGGCCGAGGCCACCGAGATGTACGAGGGGGCGCGGCGCTCGGTCGCCCGTTTCATCGGCTCACCCTCGCCCGACGAGGTCGTGTTCGCGAAGAACGTGACCGAGGCGATCAACCTCGTGGCC
>JBKPAS010000109.1:0-15683 GCA_046744265.1 Actinomycetota bacterium | reverse complement strand
GGCGAGCCCGGCTTGGCCAGCGCCTGGGTGACCAGCATGAGGCCGGCCGTGCACGAGGCGACCGCCACGACATGGGGGACGCCGAGGCGCTCGGCGGCGGCCTCCTCGAGCGCCCGCACGTTGCGGGCGTTGGTGAGCATGCCGGTCTCGAACGGGCCGGCCATGCGGGCGGCGACGCGCTCGAACGGCGGCTTGGCCGGCCGGAAGAACGGCATGCCGTCGCCGAACGCCGGTGCACCGCCGAGCACTGCGGGTTGCATCATGAGGATCGGGACCTCGCGGGGGAGACGGGGCGCGGCGACGATCGCCGGCCGAGGAGCCGTTGCATGGTGTCGGCCACGCCCCGCCGGGGGCGGTGGGCGTCGGACCGGCCGAGGGACCCGGCACGAGCGGCGGAACGCAGCTCGTACCGCTGCGACCAGACCGACAGGACGGTCTTGTCGGCCAGGTCGAACGTCTGCCACGTCTCGCGCAGCGCCGTGACGACGGCGTCGGCGACCTCCCACGACTCGGCGAGCCGCCGGACGCGGGCCGCGTCGAGGTTGGGCGACAGGGTCAGCTCGGCGATGTCGCGCAGCAGCACCAGGCGGCGGTCGCCCCGGTCGCCCAGGACCTCGATCGCCAGGCACACCAGCTGCTCCTCGGGCGGGAGGGCGGAGAGCCGGTGGCCGCCGAGCGTGATCGTCGCGCTCACCTTGTGCAGGTCGGCGATGTCGACGATCGCCTCGTGCGGCCCGGGCGGCAGGACCGTCGCCCGCACGCCGATGCGGGGCCGGCGCCGGGCCCGGTGGGTGTTGCGGAAGTGGCCGCCCTGCGGGCCCTTCATGGCCGTGGCCAGCCGGGCGTAGCCGGGCTCGACGACGATGTCGACGGTCTCGAAGTGGCGCAGGCAGGCGTCCGAGAAGCCGAGCTGGCTGCGGGCCGGCCCGTCGACCACCCGGTAGTCGATGCCGGCCGCCGACAGCGAGCCGGCCAGCGTGACCAGCCGCTGCTCGACCAGCAGCGCCAGCCCGGCGCTCTCGGCCTCGAGCACGTACAGCTCGTCGGCCTGGGCGTCGGTGATCGCCAGGGTGCCGGTCGCCACGGCACCGGCCAGGTAGCCGAGCAGCTCCTGCGCCCGGCAGGCGTGCAGCAGCTCGGCCCACCGGTCGTCGGGCAGCGGGCCCTCGAGCGCGTCGAGCCGGCTCCCGGCCAGCCCGTGCGACGCGACGGCCAGGGTGTCGGGAATCGGCGTCAACTACACGATCTCCCGCACGGCGCCCATCGCCTGCAGCTGGCCGAGCGCGGCGGCGACGTCGTCGGGCGACGGACCGTCGGCCGCTGCGACGCGGGCCAGGCGCCCGACCAGCTCGTCGGTGGCCACCGGCCGGGCCAGGGCCTGCCACACGTGTGAGGTCACGCCCGTGAGCACCACGGCCGCGCCCTCGGAGGGAAGGACCATGACGCCGCGCAGCGTCGGCCTGTCGACCACGTTCGGCGAGCGTGCCCAGCGCCGCCCGGTCGCCAGCAGCGCGGAGGACCCCGCGCCCCACCTGTCCGTGTTGATCGTCATGTGTAACCGCCCTTGTCCGTCGCCTGCCCTGTGCCCTAGCTCTCGCCCTGCCCTAGCCCGGTCCTGCGCCCCACCCCCAGGCGCAGCCCCCGCCCTGTCTACTCGTAGCCGTTGTCCTGCCCGGGGCTCTCGTACCGGTAGTGCCGGCGCGACGCACCCGGACCGTGTTCGCCGGTCGGCACCGGCTGGTAGTCCTCGCCCCGGTCGAGCACCGACCCGCGGGCCCGCGCCCCGCGGCCGTTGCTGGCCGGCGCGCCGTAGTAGTCGGTGAACGGCCCGGTCGGCACGCCGACCAGCACGACGCCGAGCGTGGGGGCGCCGAGGCGCTCGAGCAGCTCGGCGCACCGCTGGGCGGCCGGGCTCGCCGTGCGGCCGGCCCGGCAGGCGAGGATCACCACGTCGGCCATCGAAACCAACTCGCGGGTCACGCTGGCCGACAGGATCGGTGCGGTGTCGACGATGACCACGTCGGCCAGGCTGCGGGCCTCCTCGAGCAGGCGCAGCTCGGAGTCGAGCTGGCCGCCCGGCTGGTGGCCGGTGCGCCCGGCCGGCACGAGCTGCAATCCGGGGATCGACGTGTCCTGCACGAAGCGGACCAGCGGCGCGGTGCCGGCCTCGAGGAACTCGGCGACGCCCGGCCCGTCCTCGGCGTCGAGCACGCGGGCGGGCAGCGGGCGCCAGAGGTCCCACTGCACGAGCAGGACCCGCTGGCCGGCCTCGGCGTAGGCCATCGCCAGGTTGGTGGCCGTCGTGCTCTTCCCGTCGCCGGCATCGGGCGAGGTCACGACAATGATCTGGCGGGGGACGGTGCTGTGCCGGCCGTGGTTGTTGCCGGCCAGCTCGGCCGCCTCGAGCTCGAGCGGCAGCCGGTCGCGGAACAGCAGCAGGGCCGTGCGCAGCGCCCGGTACGCCTCGGCGATGCGGGCGTCGTTCTGGTACGAGAACACTGCGGCCCGGTGCCGGGCGCGCACGGGCAGCAGCGGCACCTCGGTGAGGACCGGCAGGCCGAACTGGCGCTCGGCCTCGGCCTTGGTGTGGAGCCGCTGGTCCGACCGGTCGAGCATGATCGTCACGCCGAAGGCCAGCAGGGCGGCGACGATGCCGGCCAGCAGCATGCGCTGGCTCCGCGACGCCCCGGCGACGAAGTCCTCCTGCAGGTGCCCCCGGCTGGCCTGCCGCAGCGACGCGTAGCGGGTGGTCGCCTGGTCGGAGGGGTCCTCCATCGTGGCCAGCTGGTTCGTGAGCCGGTCGCTCTCGGCCCGCAGCGTGCTCACGTCGCCGCTACCGGCCGCGATCTGCTGCTCGAGCTGGTTGATCTGCTGGGTCAGCTGGGTCCGCTGCTGTTGGGCGGACTCGGCCTGGGCCTGCCGCTCGTTGGACTCACGCTGGTTGAGGAACTGGACGAGCGCCTGGCCGAAGGCGTTGGCCACCTCGGCGGCCTTCTCGGGGCTGTCGCCCGTGGCCGTGATCGTGAGGGTGTTCAGCGTCGTGTCGCCCACCGCGTCGACGTCGGTGGCCAGGTCGGTCGGCGCGCCCTGGTAGCCGAGCGCGTCGGCGGCGATCTGCGGGACGTCGCCGTCCTTCACCATGTAGTTGGCGACGAGCTGGACGTTGTCGATCGCCGCCTGGCCCTGGTCGCCGCTCGCCTGGTCGCGGGCGACGACGTGGTCGGCCTCGTAGATCTTCTGCTGGGTCGGCGAGAAGATGTAGACGAGGACGAGCGCGACGACGATCAGGCCCGCCGCCACCTTCCAGTGCCGCTGGACGATCTTCAGGTAGTCAAGGGGCTCCATCGTTGCCTCCGCTGCTGCACGTCCATCCGGTCGCCGCCCGAGGCCGCCGCCTCGGCCAAGGCCACCATCAGGCCGGCGGCGTCGCCGTCGAGCCGCTGCGCGACCAGCTCTTCGAGCCGCTGGGTGCCGTTTTCGAGAAAGAGTGCGTCGACCTTGGTCGGCGTGAGCCGCACGATCGACGGGTGGGACGTCTGGTTGGCGAACTCCTCGGGGTTCGCCAGGTCTTCGGCGAGCTTCTCCCCGGGCCGCCGGCCGGTGAAGCGGATGGGGATCTCGGAGCCGACCTGGCGGCCCGACAGGCGCACCATGCGTTCGGCCAGCTCGAGGATGTTGACCGGCTCGCCCATGTCGAGCATGAAGATCTCCTCGCCGGCCGCCATCGTCGCCGCCTGCAGCACGAGCTGCACCGCCTCGCGGACGCTCATGAAGAAGCGGGTCATGCGTGGGTCGGTGACCGTGAGCGGGCCGCCGGCCGCGATCTGCTTGGCGAACGTGGGGATCACGCTGCCCCGGCTGCCGAGCACGTTGCCGAACCGCACCGAGCACCAGCGCGACCCGACGGGCGCGGTGTGCAGCACGAGCTGCTCGCCCAGCCACTTGCTGTAGCCGAGGACGTTCTGGGGCCGCACCGCCTTGTCGGACGAGATGAACACCAGGCGCGGGACGCCGACGGCCGCGGCCGCCTCGACGACGTTGCGGGTGCCCAGCACGTTGGTGCGGACGGCCTCGGCCGGGTGGGCCTCGAGCAGCGGCACGTGCTTGTGGGCCGCGGCGTGGAACACCATGTCGGGCCGCACGGCCGCCATCAGCTCGTGCATGCGGTCGTGGTCGCGGATGTCGGCGAGCACGAGGTCGACCGGTATGGCCACGTTGGCCCGGGCGTCGTGCAGGTGGGTCTCGTCGTGGTCGAGCAGCAGCAGCCGGGCCGGACCGAGGTCGCCGACCTGCTTGGCGATCTCGGACCCGATCGACCCGCCCGCCCCGGTGATGAGCACCGTGCGGTAGCCGACCGTCGCCCGGATGCTGTCGATGTCGGTCGCCACCTGCGCCCGGCCGAGCAGGTCCTCGATCTGCAGGTCGCGCACGTCGCGCACCGACGGGCTCGCCCCCAGCAACTCGCGCACCGGGGGCAGCACCTTGAGCGGCACGCCGGCGCCCTCGGCGCCCCGCATGACCTCGCGCACAACCGACTGGTCGGCGCTGGGGATCGCCATGAGGACCTCGTCGGCCTGGTACTGCCGCACGATCTCGCCCAGGGTGGCCGTGCCGCCGACCACGGGAACCCCGAGCAGCGACCGCCCCTGCTTGCGCAGGTCGTCGTCGACGACCACGACGGGCACCCGATCGTGCTCGGGCAGGCGGCGCAGGTCGCGCACGATCGCCGCCCCGGCCTCGCCGGCGCCGACCACCGCCACCCGGGACGCCGACTTCCCCGCCGCGGGGCCGCGGCGCCACAGCCGCACCTGGAACCGGGCGATCGCCATGAGCACCGTCGCCAGGAAGGCACCCATCAGCGCCACCGACCGCGGCAGCGGGAACTCGCGCAGCGGGTTGAGCAGGAAGATGACCGCCCCGGCGGTCAGGCCCGCGAAGGCGATGCGCCGGGCCTCGGCCACGCTCGCGTGGCGCCAGATCTGCCCGTACAGGCCCCAGGCCAGGTTGGCCACCAGGTGGATGGCGATGATCACCGGCAGGTAGCCCCAGAGCCGGGAGGTCCAGCGGGCCGGGATCGTGCCCTCGAACCGCACGGCCAGGAGCGACATGAACGAGCCCGTGACCAGCATGGCGTCGATCAACGCGAGGGGGACGTCGATGCGCAGCCGCGTGACCACGCGGCCGAGCCGCTGGCGACCGGTCACCGGCCGGCCTTCTCGGAGCGCGTCAGACCCCGGCCCTGTCGCCGACCCTGCGCCCCACGCCCGTGACCGGACGCGCGCGGTCGTTCGAGTGTGGTCTCGTGCCGCCGTCCCATCTTCTGTCCGCCCAACTTCTTTCTGTCGTCTCGACGAAGTTGCCTTGCCTGCCGGACCGCCCTGGCCCTTCGTTGAATCTCCAGTCGGCCCTGCCTCGGGCCTTCCGCCAGCCCAGCCGGTACCCCCGCCGACCGTCCTTGCGGGCCCCCTTCTTATCGCATCCGGCGGTGGTAGGGACAGCAGGAACGGCATGACCTGCCACGGCACGTGCGAAAACGGCCGCTAGGTGGCGGAACGCCGCGTTACAGGTTCGTGACGGCTCGGGTTGTCCCGGCGGACAGTGGCTGGGTCACGGGGACTGCGGCTGGTTCCACTCGGTCCAGCCGGCGCCTCGGCGGCCGGTGGGCCGGTCGTGGAACCGGCACAGCGCCCGCGGCAGGCGTGCCACGCGCCCGTCGGGCGACTCGAGCAGCACCGGGGCGAGCGCCACCACCGTCACGTCCAACTCGAGGTCGCCCACGGCGAACGTCGCCGCGGTCGGGACGCCACCCGGGCCGAGATCGGCCGTCGCCGCCGTGCGGCCGGCGGCCGCCATCTCGCCCCCGGGCGGCTGCACGTAGCCGGGGAAGTAGGCGAGGACGTCGTCGCCGTGGCGCAGGGACGTGCCGTGGAAGCGGGTGCCGTCCTCGAGCCAGCCGGCGGTCCACGTCCACGACAGGGTCCACCAGTCGCGCTCGCCCCACGAGTGGTCGCGCTGGCCGACGGCGTCGAGCTCGATCCGCTCGTCGCCGACGAGCACCTCTCCGGACACCCGGCACGGCACCTCGTAGCGCGTCACGCCGCCGGGATAGGGATAGACGTGACCGTCGGTCTCCCACTCGAGGTCGAGACCGAACGGCACCCGCTCGCCCACCGGCGGCCCCGGCCCGTACGCCGCGGCGGGGTCGTCGAGGCCGAGTGCGAACGCCTCGCAGCCCAGCGTCATGTGCTCGAACGGCACCTCGACCGTGTGGTCGGCCCACAGGCCGTCGCTGCGCAGCTCGAGCGACTGGCGGCGGGGCGGCGCGACCTCGTGGTCGATCACGGTCACGAGCCGGCGGCCCTCGCCGACCACGCAGGCCCAGTACCAGCAGGCCGGCAGGTTCGGGTACAGGCCGAAGCGCACGTAGCCGCCGAGGCTGCCGTCGCGGGTGGCGAAGTCGAAGTACCACGACTCGTTCCACAGCCGGCCCTGGCCGGGCGGGTGGTGGCGCTCGTCGGCTGCGATCAGGCCCCCAGGGGTGGCTGCCTGCACGGCGGCCATGATGCCAGCTTGCGCCCCACATGGCCCCTGCAGCCCGGTAGCGTCCGAGCCGTGCGCTACCTGAGCCCGGAGTGGATCGACGCCGCGGGGCGGGCCCTCGCCGGCGACGCCGGGCTCAAGGACGCCACGGTCGACGTCCAGCTCGCACTCGAGCAGGTCGTGACCGACGGGCCGGCCGGTACCGTGCGGTGGACGATCGCCATCGATCACGGCCGGGTCGAGGTCGTCGAGGGTGCCGAGGTCGTCGAGGGTGCCGAGGTCGTCGAGGGTGCCGAGGCCGTCGAGAGTGCCGCGCCCGTGCCCTCGGCGCCCGGTCTGCGGTTCACGACCACGTACGACACCGCCGCCGGCATCGCCTCGGGCTCGCTCGGCGCCCAGCAGGCGTTCGCCGAGGGTCGGCTGCGCGTCGGCGGCGACCTGTCGCTGCTCGTCGCCCACCACCGCACCCTGGCCTCGCTCGACGACGCCCTGGCGGCGCTGCGGGCCGAGACCGAGTATTAGGAGCCCGCCGTGCCCGAGTTGCCCGAGGTCCAGGCCCACGCCGAGCGGCTCACCGAGGCGTTCGGTGGGGCCGTGCTCGAGCGGTTCGTCCCGCTGACGTTCACCGCGCTCAAGACGTTCAGCCCCGGGCCCGAGGTCGCCCACGGCCACGCGCTCGAGTCGGTCGGGCGCCGGGGAAAGCACCTGCTGCTGCGGTTCGAGCCGGCGACGTTCGTCGTCCACCTCATGCAGGGCGGCCGGCTCCGGGTCGACGAGAAACAAGCGGCCAAGCCGCGCAACGGGCAGGCCCGGTGGCGGTTCGCCGACGGGCGGGCGCTGCTGCTCACCGAGGCCGGCACAGAGCGCCGGGCCGGCGTGTGGGTGGTCGCCGGCGACACCGACGTCGAGGCCCAGGAGCCGCTGGCCGACCTCGGGCCCGAGGCCACCGACGTCGACCGCGACACGCTCGCCAAGCTGCTGGCCGGGCACTCGATGCGGTTGCACGGCTGGCTGCGCGACCAGCGGATCATCGCCGGCATCGGCCGCCGCCTGGCCAACGAGATCTCCCACCGGGCCAAGCTCTCGCCGTTCGCCACGACCGGCAAGCTCGACGACGAGGCGATCGACCGGCTGCACGAGGCGATCGGCGCCTGCATCGCCGAGTCGCTGGCCGACGAGCGCAAGCGGTCGGACATGTCGTCGTCGGCCGAGCGCCCTGGCGCGGTCCACCACCGCGAGGGCGAGGCGTGCCCGGTCTGCGGCGACACGATCCGCGCCGTCGAGTACCGCAGTTACACGGTCAACTACTGCCCGACCTGCCAGACCGGCGGCAAGGTCCTCGCCGACAACACGACCAGCAAGTTCCTCAAGTAGAGGGCTGGCGCCGGGGCCCTCAGATGAGGCCCAGCCCCGAGACCGTGTCACGCTCGGAGGCGAGTTCTGCCACGGACGTGTCGATGCGGGACCGGCTGAAGTCGTCGAGGTCGAGGCCCTGCACGATCTGGTACTCGCCGCCCGAGCACGTGCACGGGAAGCCCGACACCAGGCCCTCGGGCACCCCGTAGCTGCCGTCGGACGGCACCGCCATTGACACCCAGTCGCCCTCGGGCGTGCCGAGCGCCCAGCTGCGCATGTGCCCGATGGCGGCGTTGGCGGCGGAGGCGGCCGACGACGAGCCCCGGGCCTCGATGACCTTGGCGCCCCGCTGCTGGACGGTGGGGATGAACTCGTTCTCGAGCCAGCCCTGGTCCTCGCCCACGGCCTGCCAGGCCGACTTGCCGCCGATCTCGGTGTGGAACACGTCCGGGTACTGGGTCGCCGAGTGGTTCCCCCAGATCGTCATGCGGGTCACGTCGGCCACGGCCGAGCCCGTCTTCGCCGCGAGCTGGGCGATCGCCCGGTTGTGGTCGAGGCGGGTCATGGCCGTGAACCGCCCGGAGGGGATGGTGTCGGCGTTGTTCAGGGCGATCAGCGCGTTCGTGTTGGCGGGGTTGCCGACGACCAGGACCTTCACGTCGTCGGCCGCGCCGGCCGACAGCGCCTTGCCCTGGGCGGTGAAGATGGCGCCGTTCGCCGAGAGCAGGTCGGACCGCTCCATGCCCGCCTTGCGGGGCATCGCGCCGACCAGCAGCGCGTAGTTGACGCCCTCGAAGGCGGCGTTGGCGTCGTCGGTGGTGATCACGCCGGCGAGCAGGGGGAAGGCGCAGTCGTCGAGCTCCATGCGGATGCCCTCGAGCGCGCCGACCGCCTGGGGGATCTCGAGCAGCTGCAGGATCACCGGCTGGTCCTCGCCCAGCATCTGGCCGCTCGCGATGCGGAACAGCAGGGCGTACCCGATCTGGCCGGCAGCGCCGGTGACGGCGACGCGAACGGGGTCCTTCATCGTCGATGCTCCTCGGGGTGCGGGTTGCGTAGGCAGGCGTAACGGACCCTACTGCCGGGCCCCGAGGCCACCCCAACCCCGGCGCCGCCCCGTAGAGTGCCGGGCCATGGCGCAGCTCACGATCCTGCACAACCCGAACTGCTCCACGTCGCGGCACGCGATGGACGAGGTCTCGGCGGCCGGAGCCGACGCCGAGGTCGTCCAGTACCTGAAGACGCCGCTCGACCGGTCCGAGCTGCTCGACCTCATGGCCAAGCTCGAGGACCCGCCCGCCGACCTGGTCCGCAAGGACGGGTTCTTCAAGCAGCTCGGCCTCTCGGCCGACGACTTCACGACCCCCGAGGCCGTCGCCGACCTGCTGGTCGAGCACCCCCGGCTCATGCAGCGTCCGGTGCTCGTGCGGGGCGACCGTGCGATCATCGGCCGCCCCAAGGACCGGGTCCCCGCCTTCCTGGCGGAGGCGGGCTGACCCGGTCCCTGCGTTCGGGACGGCAGCCCCTCAGAGCTGCATGGACTTGGTCTCGAGGAACTCCTCGAACCCGTGCGGGCCGTACTCGCGCCCGTAGCCGCTGTTCTTGAACCCACCGAAGGGGGCGTTGGGGTTGAACGCCCCGCCGTTGACCTCGATCTGGCCGGTCCGGATGCGGCGGGCGAACGCCTTGGCCCGCTCGGCGTCGCCGCTCCACACGCCGCCGGCCAGGCCGTAGGCCGAGTCGTTGGCGAGGCGGGCGGCCTCGTCCTCGCCCTCGTAGGGGATGATCGACAGCACCGGGCCGAAGATCTCCTCCTGGGCGATGGACATGTCGTTGCGGACGTCGGAGAACACGGTCGGTCGGACGAAGTAGCCCTTGTCGAGCCCCTCGGGCCGCTCCGGGCCGCCGAGGACCAGCTTGGCGCCCTCGTCGATGCCCTTCTGGATGTAGCCGGTCACCCGCTCGACCTGGGCCTGGCTCGACAGCGGGCCGAGCCGGGTCCCGTCGGCGAACGGGTCGCCCGGCTGGTAGTTGGACTCGACCTCGTCGGCGGCGATGCGCTCGGCGTCGGCCAGCCGGTCGGCGGGGACGAGCATGCGTGTGAGCGCGGTGCACGTCTGCCCCGAGTTGAGGTAGCACTTGCCGACGCCGTCGCGGACGGCCTTCTCGAACCCCGCGTCGTCGAGGTCGTCGAGCAGGACGTTGGCCGACTTGCCGCCGAGCTCGAGCGCGACCCGCTTGAGCGTCTGCGAGGCCACCTCGGCCACCCGCCTGCCGGCCCGGGTCGACCCGGTGAACGACACCATGTCGACGCCCGGATGGGCGGCGATCGCCTCGCCCACCACGGGGCCGGTGCCGGTGACCAGGTTGAACACGCCCGCGGGCAGCCCGGCGTCGTGGACGACCTCGGCCAGGATCATCGCGTCGATCGGCGCCACCTCGCTGGGCTTGAGCACGACCGTGCAGCCGGCGGCGATGGCGTAGGCGACCTTCGCGGCGATCTGGTGCAGCGGGTAGTTCCACGGCGTGATGCAGCCGACGACGCCCACCGGCTCCTTGACGACGAGGCTGTTGCCCATCGTCTCTTCGTACGGGAACGACTCGGCGATCTGGGCGGCCGTGTTGAACGAGTTGATGGGCAGGCCGGCCTGGATGATCGAGCTCAGCCACTTGGGCATGCCCGCCTCGCGGGTGACGGCCGTGGCGATCTCGTCGGTGCGGGCGGCCAGGCCCTCGCCGATGCGGGTGCAGAACTTGGCCCGTTCCTCGGGCGGCGTGCCGGCCCAGCCCTCGAACGCGGCCCGGGCGGCCCGGACGGCCCGGTCGACGTCGTCGGCCGTGCCCTCGGGGATGCGGGCGATCACCTCACCGTTCGACGAGTCGAACACGTCGATCGACCCGGAACCTGACGACGGGACCCACGCCCCGTCGATGTAGAGCTTGTCGTAGACCTGCACTCCACTGCCCCCTCGTCGCTGGCGGTACCAGCGACGTTAGACCCGCCCCTGACCGTCCGGTCAAGAGGTCCGGTCAATCGGGTCAGGAGGTGGGCACGGTCACCGTGTCGCGGCCGGAGCGCAGGATGCGGCCCGGCGTGGCGCCAATGCCCTTGCCGTCCTCGACCGTGGCCACGCCGGCCACGTATACCCGCACCACGCCCTCGGACCCGGCGGTCAGGCGGGCCGAGCGGCCCGGCAGGTCCTCGACCAGGCGGGCGAGCTCGGCACCGACGGTCTCGGGGTCGAACAGGAGCAGGTCGGCGTGGTTGCCCTCGGCGATGACGCCCCGGCCCCGCAGGCCGAACAGCTCGGCGGGCGCTTGCGTGAGCATCTGGACCGCCCGCTCGAGGCTCACCAGCTTGCGGCCCCGCAGCGTGTCGGCGAGGAACCGGGTCGTGTACGTCGACCCACACATGCGGTCGAGGTGGGCGCCGGCGTCCGAGCCGCCGAGCATCGTGCGGGGGTCCTTCCACACATCCCGGCGCATGGCCCACGACTCGTCGTCGTTGTCGGTGGGCCGGGGCCACAGCACGGTGCGGAAGTCGTCGGCGGCCACGATGTCCACGAGCGTGTCGAACGGCTCGGTCCCGCGCTCGCGGGCGATGTCGGCGACCACCCGGCCGCTGAGCCCGGCGTTGGCCTCGGAGAACGTGTCGCCGATGACGTACTGGTCCCACCCGGTCAGGCGGCGGAACACGCCGGCCTCCTCGCTGTGGGACTTGGCCAGCAGCGTCTGCCGCACCGCCGGGTCGGCCAGCTTGGCGTGCTTCTCGGCGAGCGGCAGCCGCATGACCTCGCCCCACCCGGGGATCAGCCACAGCGCGCAGAACGAGCCGAAGTTCATGTTCATGGGCACGAGGACCGGCATGGTGAGCGCAACGACCCGCCCGCCCCGGGCCGCCGCGGCGTCCGCGGCCTCGAGCTGGCGGGGGACGCGGCCCGGCGCCGCCGAGTCGACGGTCAGGACGTTCCAGTTGAGCGACCGCCCGGCCGCCGCCGACATGGCGGCCACCAGGTCGATCTCCTCGTCGCTGAACGTGTCGAGACCGCCCTCGAAGGCCCCCTCGAGGAACGTGCCGTCGTGCTCGCCCACCGCCGCGCACAGGGCGAGCAGCTCGTCGCGTCCCGCGTGGCGGGATGCCACCGGCTGGCCGTCGCCGTCGCTGTGCGACGACGAGAGCGTGGTCGAGAACCCCAGCCCCCCGGCGTCGATGGCCTCGTGCAGCTGCCGGACCATGGCCTCGACCTGGGGCGGCGTCGCCTCGTGGCCGATGGCGTCGGGCCCCATCACGTACCGGCGCAGGGCGCAGTGGCCGACCATGAACCCGGCATTGACGCCGATGGCGCCGTCGAGCCGGTCGAGGTACTCGGCGAACGTCTCCCACCGCCAGTCGACCCCGGTCTCGAGGGCGGCCAGCGGCATGCCCTCGACCTTCTGCATCATGCGGCGGACGTAGTCGCCGTCCTCGGCCCGCAGCGGGGCCAGCGTGAACCCGCAGTTGCCGGCCACGATCGACGTCACGCCGTGGACGTTCGACGGCGAGGCCAGCGGGTCCCAGAACAGCTGGGCGTCGTAGTGGGTGTGCGGGTCGATGAAGCCGGGGGCGAGGACCAGTCCGCCGGCGTCGACGTCCTCGGCGGCCTGGTCGTCGACGGTGCCGACGGCCACGATGCGCCCGCCGGCGACCCCCACGTCGCCCCGGCGGGCCGGCGAGCCGGTCCCGTCGACGATCGTGGCTCCACGGATGGCGAGATCGAGCATGGGGACCCCTCCGGCGCATTTTCTGCGCGTTTCTGACGGCTCGTCAGATCTTACCCCTGGCCCGGCCGCCGGGCACCCAGGACCCAGAAGGCGATGCCGGCGGCGACGCCGACGTTGAGCGAGTCGACGCCGGCGTGCATCGGGATGCAGGCGGTCGTGTCGGCGGCCGCCATCGTCCCGGCGGACAGGCCCGGTCCCTCGGCGCCGAAGAGGAGGGCGACCCGGTCGTCGGGGTTCAGGGCCCGCCCGATCTCGTCGATCGGGGTCGCGGTCGGGTCGGGGGTCAGCGCCACCAGGCGGAACCCGGCGGCCCGGACGACGTCGAGCCCGTCCGGTAGCCGCCGCAGCGTCGCCCACGGCAGCGCGTAGCCCTCCCCCATCGCCACCCGCGACACCCGGCGGTACAGCGGGTCGGTGCAGGTCGGGTCGAGCAGGGCGGCGTCGATGCCGAGGCCCCGGGCCGAGCGGAGGATCACGCCGAGGTTGGTGGGATTGCTGACCCGCTCGAGGACGACGACTCTCTTGGCGGCGGCGAGCACCTCGGTCGGTGGCGGCGGCGGACGGCGGTCGAAGCTGGCGAGGATGCCCCGGTGGACGCCGAGGCCGGTGATGCGCTCGAGGACCGGGGGCGAGGCGGCGAACACGGGCGCGTCGGCGGGCAGTTCTTGCGGCAGGGGCTCGCGCCGGGTGGCGTCGACCAGCACGCTGCGGATTCGGTAGCCGGCCTGTAGGGCCCGGACGACCACGATGTCGCCCTCGGCGACGAAGACACCTGGGTGGTGGGCGGCGGCCCTGGTGGAGGGGGCCTCCTGGCCGCGGTGGCCCTCGTTGGGGCTGCGGGCCCTGGTGGGGTCGGCGCGGTCGGGGGTCGCATCGAGCCTGTCCCCGCCTCCGGCGGGCAGTCGTTGGCGCGGGTCGCTCGGCCGTAGGCCTCGGCGCAGCGGCCGCTCGCGCAGGCCGACGAACTCGGCGATCCGCGGATCGTCGGGGTCTGTCACGGGGATGCGGCTATCGTAGGACAAGTCCAATACAAGTTCTCGATGCAGAAACGGAACCCTGCGCGATGCCCAAGATCACCGTCGCCAACCCCGTCGTCGAGCTCGACGGCGACGAGATGACCCGTGTCATCTGGCAGTTCATCAAGGACAAGCTGATCCTGCCGTACCTCGACGTCGACCTGCTCTACTACGACCTCTCGATCCAGCGGCGCGACGAGACCGAGGACCAGATCACCGTCGACGCGGCCGAGGCCATCAAGACGCACGGCGTCGGCGTCAAGTGCGCCACGATCACGCCCGACGAGGCCCGGGTCGAGGAGTTCGGGCTGAAGAAGATGTGGCGGTCGCCCAACGGGACGATTCGGAACATCCTCGGCGGGGTCGTGTTCCGCGAGCCGATCATCTGCTCGAACGTGCCCCGCCTCGTGCCGGGGTGGACCAAGCCGATCGTCATCGGCCGTCACGCCCACGCCGACCAGTACCGGGCCAGCGACTTCGTCGTGCCCGGTCCCGGCACGGTGACGATCAGCTACACGCCCGACGACGGCGGCCAGCCGGTCGAGATGGAGGTGGCCAGGTTCACCGGCGGCGGCGTGGCGTTGGGCATGTACAACTACGACGACTCGATCCGCGACTTCGCCCGGGCGTCGTTCCGGTATGGGCTCGATCGGGGCTACCCGGTCTACCTGTCGACGAAGAACACGATCCTCAAGGCCTACGACGGGCGGTTCAAGGACCTGTTCCAGGAGGTCTTCGAGACCGAGTTCAAGGCCGAGTTCGAGGCCGCCGGGCTGACCTACGAGCACCGGCTCATCGACGACATGGTCGCCCAGGCCCTCAAGGCGGAGGGCGGCTACCTGTGGGCGTGCAAGAACTACGACGGCGACGTGCAGTCCGACGTCGTGGCCCAGGGGTTCGGGTCGCTCGGGCTGATGACCTCGGTGCTGCTCACGCCCGACGGCAAGACCTGCGAGGCCGAGGCCGCCCACGGCACGGTCACCCGCCACTACCGGCGGTGGCAGCAGGGCGAGAAGACGTCGACCAACCCGATCGCGTCGATCTTCGCCTGGACGCGGGGCCTCGAGTTCCGGGCCAAGCTCGACGGCACGCCCGACGTGGCGCGGTTCGCCACCACGCTCGAGGACGTGTGCGTGCGCACGGTCGAGGGTGGCGAGATGACGAAGGATCTCTCGTTGCTCGTCGGCGGCGACACGCCGTGGCTGACCACCGACGAGTTCCTCGACGCGCTCGATCGCAACCTGCAGGCGGCGATGGCGGGTTGGGCGTAGGCGGTCCTTGGCCCGTCTGCGGGCGGGGCGCTTCCGAGCGGACGCCCCGCCCGATGGCTACCATTTCGGCCAGGTGAGGCCGGCGCAGACCTAGGGGAAGAGCGCCGGCCCCGCCTCCGCACCGCTGGGGTGCGGCCGCGGATTCTCGCGGAACCTGGGGTCGGTCAGGAGGCGTCATGGCACGCGGTTGGGGACGCGTAGCTGCATGGCTCGGCGTGTCGCTCCTGCTCGCGTGCCTGGCCGGGATCTTGTCGACGGCCGGAGTCGCCGGGGTGGCGTCGCCGGCGCCTGCCGAGGCGCACGCCCGGCTGGTCGGCTCGAGTCCCTCCGACGGCTCGACCGTGCGGGTCGCGCCCGGCGAGGTGTCGATCGAGCTCGACGGCAAGCCGGCCACCGTGGAGGGCGACCCGTTGCAGGTGTACGACCCGCGCGGCCGGCGGGTCGACGGCTTGGACGCCCGCGCCGGCCACGGCGGGCGGACGCTGACCGTCACGGTGGACCACCCGCTCGACCTGCCGGCCGGCACCTACCAGATCGCCTACCGCGTGGTCTCGGCCGACAGTCACGTGATCGCCGGGCGCCTGAGTTTCACGGCGCGGTCGGCGGCGGTCGCTCGTTCCGACGGGCGGTCGGGGCCCGGGCTGGTCCGACGCCGCCTCACCGCCCCGTCACCACCCGTCGGGCTCGGGCTGGGACCGGCCACGGCCTCGCGCACGCTCGGCCGCTGACCGGCGGGTGT
>JBKPAS010000046.1:0-4613 GCA_046744265.1 Actinomycetota bacterium | reverse complement strand
CGTCCCGACCAACTCGGAGAGGCGCTGCCGCACCGGCATGACACTAGGGGCCGCGCGGCCCCGGAAGCGGGCGGACCCGGCCGGCTTCCCCATCGGAACATAGGATCACGGGCATGGCAGCGCCACGGCCGATGCCGTCGTCCCAGCCCACGCCCACCGGGTACACCCTGATGGGCCTGCTGTCGTTCGGGCGCGAGCTGTCGGGCTACGAGCTCAAGCGGTGGAGCGACAACATGCGCTTCTTCTGGTCGGCGCCCGCCATGAGCCAGGTGTACCGCGAGATCGAGCGCCTGGCCGCCCGCGGCTACGTCGAGCAGCACCACGTCGTGCGTGACGGCACCCGCACGACCAAGGTGTACCGGCTGACCGCCGACGGCGAGCAGGCGCTGCGGGCATGGCTGGCCGAGCCGCCCGACCCGCCCATGCTCAAGCACCCGGTGGCGCTGCGGGTGTTCTTCGGGCACCTGATGGCGCCCGATGACCTGAAGCGGGCCATCGAGGCCCACCGCGAGTGGTGCGAGCGCATGCTGACCGACCTGGCGGCCGTGCGGCGCGACCTCGGCGACGACCAGACCTTCCACAACGCCGCCCTGGTCGCCGAGTGGGGGCTCGGCTACTTCCGGGGCGAGCTGGCGGCGGCCGAGGGCATCGAGGGGTCCGTCACGACCGACGCCGACTAACCGGCCGACCGATCACTCGTGGTCGTCGGCCGGCGGCGTGACCGGCGGCCGCCCCTTCACCAGCAGGACCTCGGCCCCGCGCCCCGGCTCCGAGCGCCACCGGTGGGGCACCAGGCCCGAGTGCCACACCGCGTCCCCCACGCCGAGCCGTTCCTCCAGGCCGGTGTCGAACTCGATGCGCATGGCCCCGTCGACCAGGAACAGCAGGTCCTCGCCCTCGTGCTCGTACCAGCTCCCGGGGGTCAGGTCCGGCGCCAGCCGGTACCGCCGCACCTCGAGCAGGCGCCGGAGCCCGCCGGCGACCAGCAGCGACATGGCCACGCCGGGCGCGCCGTCGACCGGGCTCGGGTCGCCGCCGGCCCGCACGACGACGATGTCCTCTCCGAGCATCGAGGGCAGCATGTCCTGCGGGGCCAGGTCGAACGTGTCGGCCAGCCGGTAGAGGGTGGTGATGCTGGGCATCGCGCGGCCGTTCTCCAGGTCGGACAGGAACGGTTGGGACACGCCGGCCTTGGCGGCGACGTCGCGCATCGACAGCCCCAGCCGCGTGCGGGCCCGCCGGATGGCGTGGCCGAGGGCGTGCGCGACTCTGTCTCGTCGGTCCTCGCTCACGATGGGGAGTCTTACCGCTACGAAGCGACCGCATTGCGGATTCTGTCGATCAGCCCTTTTAGTAAGCGAACACGTGTTCGTAGAATGAAGGTGTGGGCTTCAACAACCCTCCGCTCCCGTGGCACGAGCTCGAGCGCACGCTGTCCGGCCGCGAGGCGCCGGCGGGCCGGCGCTCGCACGTGCCGCCGGGGGCCAACGGGGGTGACAGCCCGGCCTGGTCGCCCCGCCGCGCCGACTACGTGCCGCCGGCGCACCTCGTCCGCGAGGCCGTGCAGGCTCGCCGGGCCCGCACGAAGCCCTACGCCGAACTGCACTGCCACTCGAACTTCAGCTTCCTCGACGGGGCCAGCCACCCCGAAGAGCTGGTCGAGGAGGCGGCCCGCCTGGGGCTCGAGGCGCTGGCCCTCACCGACCACGACGGGCTCTACGGGGTGGTGCGGTTCGCCGAGGCCGCCCGGGCGGTCGGGCTGCCCACGGTGTTCGGGGCCGAGCTGTCGCTGGGCCTGTCCAAGCCGCAGAACGGCGAGGCCGACCCCGAGGGCGGCCACCTGCTGGTGCTGGCCCGCGATCCCCGGGGCTACGCCCGCCTGTCCCGCACGCTCAGCGAGGCCCACCTCGCCGGCGAGGAGAAGGGCAAGCCCGACTACTCGGGCATCGACTGGTCGGCGGCGCAAGGCGACGGCTGGCTGGTGCTCACAGGGTGCCGCAAGGGGGCGGTGCCCCGGGCCCTGGTCGAGCGCGGTCCGTCGGCGGCGGCCCGCGAGCTGGACCGGCTCGTCGAGGTGTTCGGGCGCGACAACGTGGCCGTCGAGCTGTGCGACCACGGCGACCCGCTCGACCGGGCCCGCAACGACGAGCTGGCCAAGATGGCGGTCGACGCCGGCGTCCCCTACGTCGCCACCAACAACGTCCACTACGCCAAGGCGTCGCGGCGGCGGCTGGCCACCGCGCTGGCCGCGGTCCGGGCCCGCCGCAGCCTCGACCAGCTCGAGGGCTGGCTGCCGGCCACCACCACCGCCTACCTGCGCTCGGGCGACGAGCAGGCCCAGCGGTTCGCCCGCTGGCCCGGGGCCGTCGAGCGGGCCGCCGAGCTGGGGCTGGCCTGCGCCTTCGACCTGTCGCTGGTGGCGCCCAAGCTGCCGCCGTTCCCGTGCCCCGACGGGCTCGACGAGATGGGCTACCTGCGCCAGCTGGCGTACCAGGGTGCCGCGGTGCGGTACGGGCCGCGAGCCCGCGAGCGGGTGCCCGGCGCCTGGGCACAGATCGACCGCGAGCTCGACATCATCCAGCGGCTCGGCTACCCCGGCTACTTCCTCGTGGTGTGGGAGATCGTCCGGTTCTGCACCGAGCAGAACATCTACTGCCAGGGCCGGGGCAGCGCCGCCAACTCGGCGGTCTGCTATGCGCTGGGCATCACCCCCGTCGACTCGGTGGCGCTGAA
Source organism: Actinomycetota bacterium (assembly GCA_046744265.1). Classification (GTDB taxonomy): domain Bacteria; phylum Actinomycetota; class Acidimicrobiia; order Acidimicrobiales; family VFJN01; genus DATCLS01. The sequence goes on along the minus strand of JBKPAS010000046.1, from coordinate 1,880 downwards.
CCTGGTCTTCGAGCGCTTCCTGTCGGAAGAGCGCGACGGTCCGCCCGACATCGACCTCGACATCGAGAGCGGCGACCAGCGCGAGCGGGTGATCCAGCACGTCTACGAGAAGTACGGGCGCCGGCACACGGCGCAGGTGGCCAACGTCATCAGCTACCGGCCGCGCTCGGCGGTCCGTGACATGGCCAAGGCGCTGGGGCACTCGACCGGCCAGCAAGACGCCTGGTCCAAGCAGATGGACATGTGGGGCTCGGTGTCGTCGACCGTGGCGGGCGGGGGGCACGACATCCCGGCCCCGGTGCTCGAGCTGGCCGGCGAGGTCGAGCACATGCCCCGCCACCTGGGCATCCACTCGGGGGGCATGGTCATCTGCGACCGGCCGATCGTCGAGGTGTGCCCGGTCGAGTGGGCCCGCATGGCCGACCGCACCGTCCTCCAGTGGGACAAGGACGATTGCGCCGAAGTCGGGCTGGTCAAGTTCGACCTGCTGGGGCTCGGCATGCTGGCGGTGCTCCACGGCACCATCGACCTGGTCCGCTCGTGGCACGGGCTCGAGGTCGACATGGCGACCCTCCCGCAGGACCTCGAGGTCTACAACATGCTGTGCCGGGCCGACTCGATCGGGGTGTTCCAGGTCGAGTCGCGGGCCCAGATGGCCACGCTGCCCCGGCTGAAGCCCCGCCGGTTCTACGACCTGGTGGTCGAGGTGGCGCTGATCCGCCCCGGGCCGATCCAGGGCGGGTCGGTGCACCCCTACATCCGCCGCCGCAACGGGCAGGAGAAGGGGTGGGAGCAGACCGTGCACCCCCGGCTGATGGGCGCCTTGCGCAAGACGCTCGGGGTGCCGCTGTTCCAGGAGCAGCTCATGCAGATCGCCATCGACGCCGCTGGGTTCACCGCGGCCGAGGCCGACAAGCTGCGCCAGGCCATGGCCGCCAAGCGCAGCCACGAGCGCATGGGCCAGCTACGCCAGCGGTTCTACGACGGGCTGGCCACCAACGGCATCACGGGCGACGAGGCCGACCGCATCTGGGAGAAGCTCGTCGCCTTCGCCAGCTACGGCTTCCCCGAGAGCCACTCGGTGAGCTTCGCCTACCTGGTCTACATCTCGGCGTGGCTCAAGCGGTACTACCCGGCGGCGTTCTGCGCCGGGCTGCTCAACGCCCAGCCGATGGGGTTCTACTCGCCGCACACCCTGGCGCAGGATGCCCGCCGTCACGGCGTCGAGGTCCGCACCCCCGACCTCAACGCCTCGGGCGTAGAGGCCAGTCTCGAGAGTCCCGGCGGGCCGGGGAACGGGGCCGACCCGCCCCGGCCCCTGTCCGGGCTGTTCCAGGTGCCGCTGCCGCCCACGCCGCCCCAGGGGGCGGCGCCGGCGGGCACGCCGCCGGGGGAGTGGGGGCGCGACGGCCCCGCCGTGCGCATGGGCCTGTCGTCGGTGCGGGCCGTCGGCGACGGCCTGGCCGAGCGCATCGTGGCCGAGCGCGACCGGGGCGGTGCCTTCGCCGACCCCTACGACCTGGCCCGGCGGGTGCCCGACATGACCGCCGCCCAGCTCGAGGCCCTGGCCACCGCCGGGGCGTTCGGGTGCTTCGGGCTCGACCGGCGCGAGGCGCTGTGGGTGGCCGGCGCCGTGGCCGAGGTCCGGTCCGACCGGCTCGACGGCATCGTCACCGGCATCGACGCCCCGGCGCTGCCGGGCATGTCCCCCAGCGACGAGGCCCGGGCCGACCTGTGGGCCACGGGCGTGAGCCCCGACGGCCACCCGACCCGGTTCCTGCGGGACCTGCTCGACGAGCGGGGCGTGGTGCCGGCGGCGGGCCTGTCCGAGTGCCCGCACGGCTCGCGGGTCACGGTGGGCGGGGTGGTCACCCACCGAC
>JBKPAS010000125.1:0-7421 GCA_046744265.1 Actinomycetota bacterium | reverse complement strand
GGATGCAGCACGGTCTTGATTCCCTGGGTGGAAGAGCCGGTCATGGTCACTCCTGAAGTCGTGGGTCCCATCGACCCGGTGTGTAGGGTGGCGCTCTGATAGTAACACTCTCAATTCGAGAGTGCTAGTCTCACAGATGTGGCGTCCCAGGACCAGGGCCGAAGGTCCTTCGATGGCAAGCGCGGCCAGGCCAGGACCCGCCTGGCTCGGGCCGCGGTCGTTGACGCCGCCCGGACCCTGTTCCTCGAACGCGGTTACGGGGCCACAACGATCGAGGCAATAAGCGCCCTATCGGATGTCCCCCCGGCCACGGTGTACCGACTGTTCTCGTCCAAGCGCGGGATCCTCAAGGCGCTCCTCGATGTCTCCATCGTCGGCGACGCCCAGGCAGTTCCGCTGGCAGATCGCCCCCACGTTCGATCGCTCTTGGCCGATCAAGACCCGAAGAACCAACTGGCGGGCCTTGTCGGAATCACCGCCCAGGTGAACTCGAGGACCGCGCCCATCTACCGCATCCTCGTCAGCGCCGCAGGCTCCGGTCCCGACGCCGCGGCGCTGCTCGACGAACAGACCCGCCAGAGGCAGCAAGGCCAAGGACAGATCGCGCGTTCGTTGGCCCGCGCCGGCGCACTGCGGCCCAAGCTGCGAGAGCGCGATGCCGCCGACATCATCCACGCCCTCATGTCCCCCGAGGTCTACAGGCTCCTCGTTCTCGACAGGGGCTGGCCACCCGAACGGTACGAGAGATGGCTGACCGGGATCCTCATCGACCAACTTCTCGCCGATGACCTGAGCCCCTCACGTGCGGAACTCGACATGACGACAGACCTCCAGCGGCCGGATGCCGAGCAGTGAGCATCTCGAGCCATCGGCCCCGCTCGCCGGCGCTGCCGGCGCAAGTGGATGCCAAGGCGTACGGAACGACGGCTCCGGGTGCGCACCGGCGTGGGTGCAGGCGTCCCAGAACGCCCGTCCCCAAAGTCCGCCCAACGCGGCCGCGGGCGTGGCCGAGGTGGCGTGCTGAGGCGGCTCGGCGGTCAGCCGCCGGCGACGAACGCGACCACGACGTAGGAGGCGTGGCGGTCGACGTTCTGGCGGCGCCGGGCAGTCCGCGGGACGAGCGGGATCGTGGCCGGCTTGTTGCCTTTGCCCACAATCCGCAGCGTGCGATGGTCGCGCTCGAAGCCGAGATCCTCGATGTTGGTGACACAGGCTTCACTGACCCCAGCCAGTTCAACCCGCGCAACACGGCCAGCGCGGCGTGGTCACGGTTGCACTGCTCGGCCGTGAGGAGAAACACGCCCAGCTCCGAGCGATCCACACCGCGAGCGTCCGAGACGTGGGCCTTGGGGGCGACGGACGTACTGGGCGGGGTTCCACCGGATACGTCCGTCGACGACACCCACACACCAGACCAGGCCTTCCAGGTCCTCGACTACGCCCTCGACCGCGCGCTCAGCTGACACACGCCCTCGGCGGTCCATGCTCTCGACCGGCGCCATCCCGACCACGTCGCGGACGCGGATCCCTTTCGCCAGATGAAATAGCCCGCGCTCTCACCGAGGCCGACCGCTCGGCAACCACCCTTCTGCTCCCCGAGGAGTACTGAGCCAACCCCCTGCCTCGCCGGCTGGGCCCGCATGGGTGTCAGCCGCCAGCCGGGCCGGTGCCGTGGCCGCGTCGGTCGGGCGCTCGTCGGGGGGCCGCCGGGTCGTTGGAGTTGTGCGATGGCCGGCCCCTGCCGGGCCGGGGTGCCGTGGGGGCCGCCCCAGGCCGGTGTCAAGCCCCGCGAGGGGGCCGAGCCCTGGCGGGTTGACACCGGCCTCGATGGCGGCCTGCCGCCCGGAGGCGGCAAGCGCCCGGCCAGCCGGGTCGGGCGACCGACCACACCTGGGAGGTGTCTCTTGCTGCCAGCCCGTCTCGACCCGTCCTGTGCCCCACCGGGCCGCCAGCGGGTCCTGTTCCTGGTCCCCGCCGAGCGGGGACTGCCCACCTACACGGTGGCCGACATCGACGGCTACGAGCGCGTCACCACCAGCGCGCACGGTGTCGCCATGTCCGTCACCCGCCGTCTCGTCATCGAGCAGGGCCAGACCTGGGTCCGGTCCTCCGACGACGCCACCGCCCGCATCGCCGCGAACGGCGTCGACAGCGACGACCCCGACCGTCCCTGGATTCGCACCCTCACCGCACACATGGAGCCAACGCCATGACCAGCACCACCGACCCCACCAACACCACCACCGAACCCGAGACCACCGACCCCACGGCGACGCCGGCCGACACCGTCCCGGCCGCCGGAGAACTGGTGTCGTTCCCCGTCGACGCCCTGGTACCGCACCCCGACAACCCCCGCACGAGCCTCGGGGACCTGGACGAGCTGGCCCGCTCGATCAAGGCCCACGGCGTCCTGCAGCCCCTCGTGGTCCTGCCCGCAGGCGACGACGGCCGGCACCTGATCGTCACCGGGCACCGCCGCCACGCCGCGGCCATCCAGGCCAAGGCCACCCGCGTGCCCGGCGTGATCCGGGACCTGACGCCGGCCCAGGTCGTCGAGGCCATGCTCGTCGAGAACGTCAACCGCGCGGCGCTCACCACCAGCGAAGAGGTCACGGCCATCGAGCGGCTGATGGACCTCACCGTTTGTCACTGTGGCGGCCTCTGACCTGCTAGTTGGTCGCTCGGGGGGCAGGGCTCGAACCTGCAACATTCGGCTCCAAAGGCCGACGTTCTGCCAGTTGAACTACCCCCGACTGTCGCCCCACGGTAGCGCCGAGCGGTGCAGCGTCCGGCCGCCCGCAGGCTTGGAGGCGCACCGGGCGCCCGCTAGGGTGGCGCCCCTCATGGGCTCGCTGATCAAGAAGCGCCGCAAGCGCATGCGCAAGAAGAAGCACAAGAAGATGCTGAAGCGCACCCGCTGGCAGCGCCGCGCCGCCGGTAAGTAGCCGGCCGACGCCACGTCGCAACCGAGACTCGATCGAGCGCTCGCACCGCGAGCGCTCGATGCGCGTCCGGCCGATCCACGCCCGGGACCGTCAGTAGGCCGGGATCGTCGTCGTCACGATCTGGCCCTCGCCCGGGAATGCACCCTCGACGAACCAGGTCGAGCCCGACCCGGCGAGCACGGGGGTCCGACCGGTGGCCTCGCCGAGCTCATCCCGCCAGCGGGCCAGCCGGGGCTCGACGGCGAGCGCCGCCGGCTCGAGGTCGTTGGGGCCCTCAGCAGTGGGGCCACCAAGCGAGTCCCACGCCCGGTACACGGCCGGCGTCGAGCAGCCGAACGGGGGCGTGACCAGCGTGAACGTCCGGGGCACGAACGGAAGTGGCTCGACCACCTCGCCAGTCCCCGTCACCCGGGCTCGGCCGCCCCGCAGGCAGAACGGCACGTCCGCCCCGAGCGCGGCGGCCACGTCGACGTCGTCGCACCCGGCCCACCGCAGCACGGCGGCCGCGTCCGTCGACCCCCCGCCCAGCCCCCCGCCGACCGGGATGCGCTTGACGAGGCGCACGCTGGCGGTCCGCCCCACGGCCCGCAGGGCCCCGCACACGAGGTTGTCGCCGGGCGGCCCCAGCGCCGGGGCACCGCCGACCACCTCCAGCCCGTCACCCTCGGCGAACGTCAGCTCGTCGGCCAGCGCCAGGCTCACCATCTCGGCGTCGAGCAGGTGGTAGCCGTCGTCCCGCACGCCCGTCACCCGCAGGGACACGGTCAGCTTCGCGGGCGCCACCAAGGTGGACGACCGACGAACCTCCCCACTCACCGCGTCACCCTGCCACAACCGCCGTGACCAGCCGGGCCCAGTCGGCGAGGGTCAGCTCCTCGGCCCGGGCCTCGGGCCGCACCCCGGCCCGGGCGAAGTCGTCGGGCCCCACCAGCCCGGCCAGCGACCGGCGCAGCATCTTGCGCCGCTGGTTGAATCCGGCCGTGACCAGGCGGAACAGCGGCTCGGGGTCGGCGTCGACCGGGGGCCGGCCTCGCCGCGCGAGGCGGACCAGGACCGACTCGACCCGCGGCTGCGGGACGAACACCGTGGGCGGGACTCGGCCGACGAGCGACGCCTCGGCGTAGTAGGCGACCTTGACCGACGGGATGCCGTAGGCCTTGGCCCCGACGCCAGCCGCCAGCCGCTCGCCGACCTCGCGCTGCACCATGACCAGCATCCGCCCGATGGCCGGGACGCCGGCGAGCAGGTCCAGCACCAGCGGCGTGGCGATGTTGTAGGGCAGGTTGGCGACCAGCGACCAGGGTCCCTCGGCGGCGCCGCCCAGCAGTGCGTCCCAGTCGAGGGTCATCGCGTCGCCCTGCACGACCCGCACGCCGGCCGGCTCCACGACCCTCCGCAGGATCGGCAGCAGGTGCCGGTCCAGCTCCACGGCCGTGACGGAGGCGCCGGTCTCGGCCAGGGCCAGCGTCAGCGAGCCGAGCCCGGGTCCGACCTCGACGACCCGGTCCCCCGGCCCCACCTCGGCCAGCCGGGCGATGCGCCGGACCGTGTTCGGGTCGGCCACGAAGTTCTGCCCGAGCGCCCGGCTCGGGGTCAGGCCGTGCTCGTCGAGCAGGGCCCGCACCTCCCGGGGACTGAGCGTCACGGGCCCGGCGCAGCGGGGCCGGACCCAGGCGCAGCCGACCCCGGTGCAGCCCGGTCCGCCGGCGCAGCGGGCTCCGACCCCACCCCCGACCCGAGCCGGTAGACCCGCTCGGCATTCGCCCACGTCGCCTCGGCGACGGCCGAGACGTCCACGCCCCGGGCCTGCGCCACCGCCGCTCCCACCAGCGGCACCAGCGCCGGCCGGTTCGGACGGCCCCGGTGCGGCACGGGGGCCAGGTACGGGCTGTCGGTCTCGACCAGCATCCGGTCGAGGGGGCACAGCGCAGCCGCGGCCCGGGCGTCGTCGGCCGCCCGGAACGTCACGATGCCCGAGAACGAGATGTGGGCGCCCAGATCGAGGCAGCGCCGGGCCTCGTCAGGACCGCCGGTGAAGCAGTGCAGCACCGTCCGCTCGGGCACCCGCTCGGCCTCGAGGATGTCGAGCGTGTCGGCCCACGCGTCGCGCGTGTGGATCACCAGCGCCAGGTCCCGCTCGTGCGCCAGCGCGATCTGCGCGGCGAACGCCGACCTCTGCACGTCCCGCGGCGAGTGGTCGTAGTGGTAGTCGAGACCGCACTCCCCCACGGCGACGACTTCGGGCTCGGTCAGCAGGTCGACGAGCCCGTCCAGCCCCTGCTTGGCGTCGTGGGGATGCAGGCCGACGGTCGCCCACACCACCCTCGGGTGCCGCCGGGCCGCGGCGATGGCAGCCACCGATCGCTCGACGTCGGTGCCGACGGTGATCATCCGCTCGACGCCGGCGGCCAAGGCGTCGTCGACCTGGGCGTCGACGGCCTCCGCGGGACCGAGGTCGTCGTCGCCCTGCCACCCCAGGTGGCAGTGGTCGTCGGTCCAGCGCAGCGCCACGGACACGGACTCGGGCACGGACAGCGACCCGGTCAGCCCGACAGCCGGGGGAACAGCGGCGCCCCCTTGGTGACGTCGAGGCCCCCCGGGTAGCCGCCCCACGCGGTCGCCTCCGGCAGCGGGGTGTCGGTGGGCGAGCCGGCCAGGCCGATACGCCGCCAGGCCTCCTGGCATGCGGCCGGGATCGCCGGGCTGGCCAGGATCGACACGATGCGTACCGCCTCGAGGGCGTCGCCCAGGATGGCGTCGACCTCGGGACCGGGGTCGAGCTTCCACGGCTCGTTGGCCTCGAGGTGGGCGTTGGTCTCGCGGATGAGCCGCCACGTGGCCTCGAGCGCCACCGACGGGGCGACGTTGGACCACGCCTCGGCGGCCGCCGAGTAGGCCTCGGCGGCCACGGCGGCCAGCGGGCTATCCGCGCCCGGTGCCGGACCCACACCGCCGCACTTGCGACCGACGACCGTCGACACCCGCGAGACGAGGTTGCCGAAGTTGTTGGCCAGGTCCGCGTTGTAGCGGTCGACCATGCGCTCGTAGCTGAAGTCGCCGTCGGGCCCGAACGGGGCGTCGCGCAGGAAGTGGTAGCGGAACCCGTCGACGCCGAAGTCGTCGACCAGCCGGGCGGGGGCAATGTCGGTGAGCTTGGCCGGACCGTGCGTCGTCTTCGACAGCTTCTCGCCCCCGAGCAGCAGGAAGCCGTGGACCGATATGCGGTGCGGTGGCTCGATGCCGGCCGCCAGCAGCATGGCCGGCCAGTACACGCAGTGGAACCGCAGGATGTCTTTCCCGATCAGGTGGTGCGACGCCGGCCACCATGCGGCAAACCGCTTGTCGTCGGTGCCGTAGCCGACGGCCGTGACATAGTTGAGCAGGGCGTCGTACCAGACGTAGGTGACGTGTGCCGGGTCCCACGGCAGGGGTACGCCCCACGAGATCGACGTGCGGCTGACCGAGAAGTCGTCGAGCCCCTGCCTGATGAAGCCGAGGGCCTCGTTGCGCTTGGACTCGGGCAGCACGAAGTCAGCATGATCGGCGTACCAGTCGAGCAGCGGCTTCTCGAAGCGGGACAGCTTGAAGAAGTAGTTCTCCTCACGGACGTGCTCGACCGGCCGGCGGTGGATCGGGCAGAGCTCGCCCTCGATCAGCTCGTCGACCGTGTAGTACGCCTCGCACGAGACGCAGTAGAGGCCCTCGTAGGTGCCGAGCTCGATGTGGCCGTTGTCGTAGACCCGCTGCAGGAACGTCTGGACGGCGATGTGGTGCCGGGGCTCGGTCGTGCGGATGAAGTCGTCGTTGCTGATGTCGAGCAGCTTCCACGTGTCGCGGAAGCGCTCGCTGGTGCGGTCGGCCCACTCGTCGGGGGTGACGCCGTTGGCCTCGGCCGCCCGCTGCACCTTGAGCCCGTGCTCGTCGGTGCCGGTCAGGAAGTACGTCTCGTCGCCGCACAGCCGGTGCCAGCGGGCGAGCGCGTCGGCGACGACCGTCGTGTAGGCGTGCCCGACGTGCGGGGCGTCGTTCACGTAGTAGATCGGGGTCGTCACGTAGAAGCGGGCCACGGCGGACCAGGCTACTGCCGGGGCGGACCGGCCCCTGAAGGGATATCGGGGCTGGTCGCAGCGTCGGCGGGGTGGGTCGGCTCGTGGTCGGCTTGGCCCGCGGACCGCGGCTGTGCTGGGGTGGACCGGCCGATGAGCGGCCTGCTCACGACGACGGATAATGTGGCCCGACCCGATCGACGCGGGCGCGAGGGAGTCGCCACCCCTGCGCAGGCGGCCGCTGGGACGGAACCTGGAGGAGAAGGACACTGAGCTCTCCGCGACCGCCGTCGCCCGGACCGACTCCTGATCCCGCCGACCGTGGCGGCGGCAGCGGGGACGACCGGCCTCGCCGCCGCCGCCCGCAGGACTGGGCCGCGGCCGAGCGCCGGGCCGCCGAGCGGAGAGCTGCCGAGCGGCGGGCGGCTGC
>JBKPAS010000043.1:0-11568 GCA_046744265.1 Actinomycetota bacterium | reverse complement strand
CGCACCGGGCACTTCAGTGTGGAGCGTGGCGCCCGGCTCCGGCACCGCAGCGACCGGCCCCGGCGCCTCCGCACCACACACCTGAGCGTGCAGCGTGGCGCCCGGCTCCGGCACCGCAGCGACCGGCCCCGGCGCCTCCGCACCACACACCTGAGCGTGCAGCGTGGCGAGGAGGTAGGTGCGGAAGGCGTCGGTCGGGCCGCTGCGGCGGCGCAGCTCGCTCACGACCTGGGCGAACGTGGCGTCGACGAGGTCGTCCGGCTCCGGAGGGCGGTACGAGAGCGCCAGCCGGCGGATCGCCTCGTGATGCCGCCGGTACAGCGACGTGAAGGCAGCCTCGTCGCCGTCGCGTGCCCGATCGAGCAGTTCGGCATCGGTGAGCTCGGTGACGACCATGAGTCAGGCGCAGGGATGGTGAGCAGCGACCCCCAGCGGGCCGGCCCAGAGTCTGGCCCAATGTGACGGGCGTTACCAGCGGTTCGGTCGGCAGCCGGCCGACTGGCGCCGACCAGCGGCAACCTGCGAACGACAGGCCCGCCGCCGGCCCGCCAACGAGGCGTAACGAGAATTCAGTCCCGCAAGGTCTCCAGCCCGTCGACGGCCTCGAACCGGCGGGCGTCACGGGCCTCCAACGCCTCCAACACATGCATCGAGATGTCGGCCACCCGCACCTCGTCCTCCTCCTTACCGGCGGCCTTGGTGCCGTCGTCGATCATCACGTAGCAGAACGGGCAGGCGGTGGCGATGCGCGAGGCGCCGGTGGCGATGAGCTCCTGGCTGCGCTCGTCGTTGACCTTCTTGCCGACGGTCTCTTCCATCCACATGCGGGCGCCGCCGGCGCCGCAGCACATGCCCCGGGTGCCGTTCCGCCCCGCTTCGACGACCTCGATGCCGCCGAGCGAGCCGATGACCCGGCGGGGCGCCATGTACACGTCGTTGTGGCGACCGAGGTAGCACGAGTCGTGGTAGACCACCCGCTCCTCCAGCCGGGCGTCGCGCATGTCCAGCTTGCCCTCGTCGATGAGCCACTCGAGCAGCTGGCTGTGGTGGATGACCTCGTAGTTGCCGCCGAGCTGCGGGTACTCGTTGCCGAGCGTGTTGAAGCAGTGGGGGCACTGGGTGACGATCTTGCGGACGCCCATGCCGTTGAGCGTTTCGATGTTCTGCATCGCCAGCATCTGGAAGATGTACTCGTTGCCCGACCGCCGGGCCGGGTCGCCGGTGCAGTTCTCGGACGGGCCGAGGATGGCGAAGTCGAGCCCGGCCCGCTTCATCAGCTTGGCCATGGCGATCGAGACCTTCTGGTTCTTGTCGTCGAAGCTGCCGGCGCAGCCGACCCAGTACAGGTACTCGTGGTCGAAGCTGTCGCCGGGCTCTACGACCGAGATGTCGTCCTCGAGCTTCGACGCCCAGGCCGCCCGCTCGCTCTGGGACATGCCCCACGGGTTGGACGAGTTCTCCATCGAGCGGTAGGCGGTGCCGAGCTCGGTCGGGAAGTTCGACTCCATGAGCGACAGGTAGCGCCGCATGTCGAGGATCTTGTCGAGGATCTCGATGTTGACCGGGCAGATCTCGTCGCACGCCTTGCACGATGTGCAGGCCCAGATCTCCTCGGGCGTGATGCGCTCGAACAGCGAGTCGGCGCTGACGGTGATCTCGGGGTCGACCCCGATCGGCGGCGACACCTGGGGGGTGCCGGTGGCGGCCATGACCTCGCCGGTCTTGAGCACGATCTCGCGGGGGTCGAGCGGCTTGCCGGTGGCGTGCGCCGGGCAGACGCTCGTGCACCGGCCGCACATCGTGCAGGCGTCGGTGTCGAGCAGCTGCTTCCAGGTGAAGTCCTCGACCGTGGCCGCGCCGAACGTCTCGAGCTCGGTCTCCATGAGGTTGGGCATGGCCTTCATGGCGCCCTTGGGACGCTCGCGGTCGCGCAGGTACATGTTCAGCGGCGAGGTGAACATGTGGCGCAGCATCGTGATCGGCAGGATCACCACGAACACCACGAAGCTCAGCACGTGCGCCACCCAGAACGCCTGGTGCCACCCGGCGAGCGAGTCGATGCCGTCGACCAGCCCCGACAGCGGGTAACCCACCACCGACCACTGCTCGAAGTCGGGCCGGCCGTACAACGCGATGCGGAACGCCTCGGCGCCGAAGCCGGTCACGCCGATGGCCAGGAACGTGCCGAGGATCACGGCGTGCTCGGGCTTGGACTTGATGCGGATGCGGTACGGCCGCTGGACGTACCGCCGCCCGATCGCCCACAGCACGCCGACCAGGAACAGCGCGCCGGCCACGTCGCCGACCAGCGAGTAACCCCGGTACACGTCGCCGTGCAGGAACTTGGCGCCCTCGGGCAGCTGGTGGTTGATCTCGAGGACCGTCGTGACCGCCAGCAGCACGAGGAAGTTGAAGTAGATCAGCGAGTGCATCACGCCGGCGGCCGGGTCGCGCAGCAGCGTCTGCATGTAGACGCCGGCCCGGAAGTCGCCGAGCCGGCGGGCCACGTTGGCGGCGGTCGTGCGCCGGTTGTCGGGCTGGCCCCGCTCCCAGTTGCGGACCCTCTGCGAGAACAGCACCGCCCCGTAGACGAAGGCGACCGGCAGGACGGTGTAGAACACCAGCTTCCACGCCGAGGGGATGTCGCCGAAGACCGGGCGGGTGACCTCGGAGTCGTCGTGGTACTGCAGGATCGTGGCCACGACGCCCGATGCGACCGTGACGAGTGCGACGAGGACGCCGAGGCCGATGACGAGCTGATGTGGCTTGATGCGGCGCGTGCTCACGCCGCGGGAACTTATCCCTTGGGGACCTGACGCCCCCAAGTTGCGACCCCTCCGGGGCTTCGCCCCGACTCAGCCGTAGTACTTGCTGTCCAGCTGGCGGATGCGGCTCGCCAGCGCGGCGAGGATCTTGTGGTTCAGCGTCGGGACCTCGTCGAGCAACCCCGAGAACTCGCGGGGGCCGAGCACGAGCACGGTCAGCGGGCTGGTGGCGACGACCGTCGCCGTGCGGGGGCCGTGGTCGAGCAGGGCCAGCTCGCCGACGCAGTCGCCGGGGCCCAGGGTCGAGATCTTGTTGCCGCCGCGCAACACGTCGGCCGACCCCTCGACGATGATGAACGCCTCACGCCCGACGTCGCCCTGCGTGACGAATTCCTTGCCCTCGTCGAGGGTCAGCTCGACGGTCGCCTTGGCGATGTCCCGCAGCTCTTTCGTCGTACAGCCGGAGAACAGGGGGACCGAAGCCAGGTGGTCGAGATACTGCTCGCGTGCCATGCCCGCGCAGCATACGGACCCTGATCGGTCCGTGCGCTGACGTGCCGCCGTCTGCGCTGAATGGTTACGGAACGTAGGCGAAACATGCACATTCAGCGAGGTTCATCTGACCGAAACAAATGCGAAACCCTCGCTCTCTACCGTCCCCCTGCGTGGAGGTGGCTCTTGTCCACTGGCCGGCGGAAGAAGACCGGCGGGAGGAGCTGCGCCGTGCTGGGCAGCCACGATTGTTGCTGGTCGAGCGGGGCGCGCCGCCGATCCCGTCCGACGAGCTCGAGGACTGGATCCGGCTGCCCGCCGACGACATCGACCTGCGGGTGCGCGTGGAGGCGCTGCGGCGCCGCACCGATTCGAGCGGCGACACCGTCCCGCAGCTCGACGACGACGGGGTCCTGCGGGTCGGCGACCGGTGGGTGTCGCTGCCCCCGGTCGAGGCCCGGCTCACCGGGGCGCTGCTCGACCGGTTCGGTGCGGTCGTGAGCCGCGAGGCTCTCGCCCGCTCGGGCTGGCCGGGGGGCTCGCCGGGCCGCAACGCGCTCGACGTGCACGTCCTGCGCCTGCGGCGGCGGCTCTCGCCCCTGCGCCTCGCCATCCGCACGGTGCGGTCACGTGGCTACCTGCTCGAGCGGGCCGACGGCGGCGGGCAGGTCCTCGCCAGCCGCAACGGCTCGGTCCCGCTGAGCCTGCGTTGACGACCGAAGCTGAGAGCCGAGCCGAGAGCGAAGCCGAGAGGAGGGGGCTGTGCTCCACCTGATCACCGCCATCATCAAGCCGCACAAGCTCGACGCGGTCAAAGAGGCACTCAACGAGGTGGGGGTGAGCGGCATGACGGTGAGCGAGGCGCGGGGTTTCGGGCGTCAGGGCGGCCACACCGAGACCTATCGCGGCGCCGAGTACCAGATCGATTTCGTCCCTAAGATCAAGATCGAGATCCTGTGCGACAGCGGCGATACCGACAAGGTCGCCGACGCCATCGCCCGCTCCGCGCAGACAGGAAAGATCGGCGACGGCAAGATCTGGCTGCTGCCCATCGACCGGGCCATCCGCATCAGGACCGGCGAAGAGGGCGCCGACGCCGTCTGACCCGCCGTCTGACCCTGCGGTCTTCCGGGTACGCCTTGCTCGCCTGACGGGCTGCCCACGGGGGCAGCGGGAAAGCGAGGGAGGGTCCCTTTGACCAAGACCATCGAGCTGCCATTGCTCATGGCACTGTGGATCGTCATCGGCGTGATCGTGGCCATCAACAAGGGCTATGGCGAGATGCACAACGCCTCGCAGATCGCCACGTTCGTGCTGGCGGTGATCCTCTGGCCGATCCCGGCATTCGACGGCCGGGTAGGGATTCGATTCTGATCGGAGGGGGGAGGGAGACCCTGCCCCCTCCGGGCTCCCCCCACCTGTGGCGCCGCCTTTCGGCAGCACTCATTTCCGGTCGCTCGACCGGCAAATCCGGAATCGAGCGACCGCGGGGGGCTCCGGCGGGGAGCCTCTGCCCCCCGCACCCCCCGCCAGCCGGCGCTTCGGACCGCGGCGTCAGCCGCCGGCCTGGCGGGCGACCGCGTCCGCGGCGGCGCGGATCTCCTCGGGGGACCGCAGGTAGCGCTGCTCGACGGGCTTGTCCTCGACCGGGCGGAAGTCGGGCCCCAGCTCGTAGACGAGCGGCTCTCCGGTCGGGATGTTGAGCTCGACGATGTCCGCGTCGGAGATGTAGTCGAGGTGCTTCACCAGCGCCCGCAGGCTGTTGCCGTGCGCGGCCACCAGCACGACGCGGCCGGCGGCCAGGTCGGGCACGATCGCGTCGTACCAGTACGGCAGCATGCGCTCGACCACGTCGGCCAGGCACTCGGTGTCGGGCACGATCTCGGGCGGCAGGTCGGCGTAGCGGGGGTCGTGGCGGGCGCTGCGCTCGTCGTCGGGGCCCAGCTCCGGGGGCGGCACGTCGTACGACCGGCGCCACACCTTGACCTGGTCGGCCCCGTACTTCTCGGCCGTCTCGGCCTTGTTCAGCCCCTGCAGCGCGCCGTAGTGGCGCTCGTTGAGCCGCCAATGGCGCCGCACGGGCAGCCACGACCGGCCCATCTCGCGCAGGGCGATGTCGGCCGTGCGGATGGCCCGGACCAGCACCGACGTGTGCACGATGTCGGGCAGCACCGCCCGCTCGGCCATCAGCCGCCCGCCGGCGGCCGCCTGCGCCTCGCCCTTGGGCGACAGGTCGCAGTCGTACCAGCCGGTGAACAGGTTCTTGAGGTTCCACTCGCTCTCGCCGTGGCGGAGCAAGACGAGCGTGCGGGTCATGGCGCGGTCAGCCCCCGCCGCCCCCGCCTCCGCCGGGCACCTCGACGTCCTGGAACCGGAACACGACGAGGCTCACGCGCGATCCCGGCTCGACCTGCGTGCCGGCCGCCGGGTTCTGGCTGGCGACGATGCCGTCCTGCGTCGGGTCGAACGTCCGCTGCTCGGTGACGCGCACGTCGAACCCCTGCAGCTGCGCCCGGGCGTTGTCCTCGGTCAACCCCGTCACCTGCGGCACCTGCA
This sequence comes from Actinomycetota bacterium, assembly GCA_046744265.1. Taxonomy (GTDB): domain Bacteria; phylum Actinomycetota; class Acidimicrobiia; order Acidimicrobiales; family VFJN01; genus DATCLS01. The sequence continues at coordinate 5,755 of JBKPAS010000043.1, read as the reverse complement.
CCTGCTGCGGCCCGCTCGAGATCACCAGCGTGACCTGCGACCCCGGTGCGACCTGGCTGCCCGCCGCCGGCTCGGTGCGGATGACCTTGCCCTGCTCGACGTCGTTCGACGCCTCCTGCCGGGTCTGGACGTTGAAGCCGTTGAGCTGGTTGCGGGCGTCGGCCTCGCTCTTGCCGGTGACGTCGGGCAGCGCCACGGTGCCCGGCCCGGACGAGACCTTGATCGTCACCGTGGACCCTTGGGCGGCCTGGGCGTTGGCGTCGGGGTCCTGGTCGAACACCGTGCCCTCGGGCTGGTCGGACTCGGCCGGCTGGGGCACGACGACGAAGCCCTTGTCGCTGAGCAGGCTGTCGGCCTCCTCCTGCGTCTTGCCGACCACGTCCGGAACGGCGACCGTCTGCGGCCCGGCGCTGACCTTCAGCGTCACCGTCGACCCCTCGTCGACCCGGGTGTTGGCCCCCGGATCCTGGTCGAGGACCTGGCCCTCGGGCTGGTCGGACTGGGCCGGGTTCGTCGTGACGTGGAAGCCCTTCTCCTCCAGCAGGCTCTTCGCGGGGTCGACCTGCTGCCCGACGACGTCGGGTACCTCGACCTGGGTCGCCCCCTTCTTCTCGTTCAGCGAGGTGGCCAGGAAGAACAGCAGCCCGGCCAGCACCAGCAGCAGCACCACGAGGGCGGCGAGGAACCACTTCGAGCGCTTGGGCTCCTCGGGCTCCTCGTCGTAGTAGTCGTCGTAGTCGTCGTACCCCCCGTCCCACGGCTGGCGCTCGGCCACCGCCGTGCCGCCGAGCGCGGTCGCCCCGTAGGCGGTGGGGGCCATGAGGCCGGTCGCCGCCGGGTCGACGGGCGGCGCCAGCACCGGCTCGGCCAGGATGCGGGCGCCGTCGAGGTAGCGCCGCAGGTCGGCGCGCAGGTCCTGCGCGCTCGGGTAGCGGTTGTCGGGGTTCTTGGCCAGGCACTTGAGCGTGATTGCCTCGATCGTCTCGGGCAGGGCCGGGTCGATCTGCCGGGGCGGGACAGGCGTGTCCTGCACGTGCTTGTAGGCGATGGCCATCGCGCTGTCGCCCGAGAACGGCGGGTGCCCGGTGAGCAGCTCGTAGAGCACGCAGCCCAGGCTGTAGATGTCGCTGCGGGGGTCGACCACCGCGCCCCGGGCCTGCTCGGGCGAGAAGTAGGTGGCCGTGCCCATGACCGAGCCGGTCTTGGTGAGGTTCTGGTCGGATGTGTCGCTGAGCGCCCGGGCGATGCCGAAGTCGGCCACCTTCACCGTGCCGTCGGTGCTGATCAGCACGTTGCCGGGCTTGACGTCGCGGTGGACCACCCCGTTGCGGTGGGCGAAGCCGAGGGCGGCAGCGATGTCACCGGTGATCTCGGCGGCCCGGTCGGGGTGCAGCCGCCCCTCGGACCGGATCGTGTCGGCGAGCGTGTGGCCCTCGACGTACTCCATGACGATGAAGTACGTGCCGTTGGCCTCGCCCCAGTCGAACACGCTGACGATGTTGGGGTGCTGCAGGTTGGCCGCCGACTGCGCCTCGCGGCGGAACCGCTCGACGAACCCGGCCTCGGTCGCCAGCGCCGGGAACAGCACCTTGACCGCCACCGGTCGGTCGAGCAGCTGGTCGCGCGCGAGGTACACCTCGGCCATGCCGCCACGCCCCAACCGGTGGTGGAGCTCGTAGCGCCCGTTGAAGATGACCTGACCTTGCTGCGACATGCGGCTCACACACTACGAGATGGGGGTGTCGGCCGGAGAGGCGGCGTCACCGGTGCGTTCATCGGCGCGTCACCCACCATTGTCATCGTTAGCGCCGGTGGCGGGGTTCTGCAGTGCGGCCGCCAGCACCGCTGCGCCGACCGGGGCGGCGACCCGGCCGCCGGTCGCCTCGCTGACGCCCTCCTGGTTCTGGACGAGCACGCAGATCGCCACCTCGGGCGTCTCGCCGGGGGGACCGGCGAAGCCGATGATCCACGTGTTGACCCGCCCGGAGCTGCCGATCTGGGCGGTGCCGGTCTTGCCGCCGACCTCGAAGTTCTCGAGCCCGTCGTTGAGGCGCTGGGCCGAGCCCTCGGCCACGACCGACTCCATGGCCTGGCGCATGAGGCCGGCCGTGGCCGGCTCCATCGCGGTCTTCCAGACGTCCTCGTCGGCCTCGTCGACGACCTCGCCCTCGTCGTCGCGGACCTCCTCCACGACGTGCGGCTTCATGATCTTGCCGTCGTTGGCGACGGCGGAGGCGGCCAGCGCCATCTGCAGGGGCGTGGCCTGCACGTCGAACTGCCCGATCGACGACTGGGCCAGCAGCGGCAGGCTGTTCGCGGGGATGTCGGGGAACACCGACTGCACGGTGCCGCCCTCGGCCGGCGGCAGGTCGATCGGCACGTCCGAGTTGAAGCCGAAGCCCTCGGCCGTGTCGGTCATGCCGTCGACGCCGACGTCCTCGGCGCCCATCTGGGCGAACGCCGTGTTGCACGACTGCTGCAGGATCTCGAACAGCGCCCCGCCGCACGTCCCCCCGCCGAAGTTGTGGATCGGCGCGCCGGTCCCGGGTGCCGAGTACTCGCTGCGCTGGGGGTAGACGGGCTGGTCCGGCGTCACGTTGCCCCGCTCGATGCCGCCCGTGGCGGTGACGACCTTGAACGTCGAGCCGGGGGAGAAGCGGTCCTGGTAGACCCGCGACCGCTTGGGGTTGCCGTCGGCCTGGTTGAGCTGGAGGTTGACGAGGTTGGCGGCCCGGGTGTCGAGGGTCGAGAGCTGGTTCGGGTCGTACGTGGGGTTCGAGTACATCGCGAGGATGCCCCCGGTGCGGGGGTCGATCGCGACCACGGCCCCGGCCCGGCCCTCGAGCGCCCCCTCCGCCGCCCGCTGCACGTTGTCGCGGACCGTCAGCGTCAGGTTGCCGACCCGCTCGCGCTCGACGAACAGGTCCTTCAGGTCCTGCAGGTCGAAGTGGTGGGTCCGCCCGGCGAGCTCGTCGTTGTAGGACTTCTCGAGGCCCGCCGAGCCCACCGTGAACCCGTAGTAGCCGGTGATGTGCGCGTACCGCGTGCCCTCGGGGAACTCGCGCTGCAGCTCGAACCGGCTGCCGCGGGGCGCGTCGACCGAGCGGGCGACGACCACCCCGTCGGCGGTCGAGATCGTGCCCCGCGGGTGGTTGAAGTCGCGCTCGATCTCGCGGTTGTTGCCGGGCTTGTTCTGCAGCGAGTCCTGCTCGAACACGGTCAGCCGGTTCACCTGCACGAACAGGGCGACGTACAGGATGGCCAGGAAGGCGCCGAGGTTGCGGATCTGCTTGCGCACGTCAGCTCACCTCAGCTCACGAACTGGGTCTGCTCGAAGGCGGCGGCGCGCTTCTCCTCGCGGTCGGCCGACTCGTCGGAGATGCGCAACAGCAGCGCGATGAGGACGAAGTTGGCGACGAGCGACGAGCCGCCGTACGACACGAACGGCAGCGTCACGCCGGTCAGGGGCAGCAGCCGTACGACGCCGGCCATGATGATGAACGCCTGGAAGCCGACGAGCGTGGTCAGGCCGACGGCCAGCAGCCGCTCGAACCCGTCGTCCGTCCGCAGGGCGATGCGCAGGCCGGCGCCGATGATCAGCAGGAAGGCGATGAGGATCGCCGCCGCCCCCAGCAGGCCGAGCTCCTCGCCGATGGCCGCGAAGATGAAGTCGGTCTGCACCTCGGGGATCTTCCGGGGGTTCCCCAGGTTGATACCCCGCCCGGTCACGCCGCCGTCCGCGAAGGCGAACATCGACTGGACGATCTGGAACCCCTTGTCCTGCGCCTCGGGCCACGGGTCGAGCCAGACGTCCACCCGCTCGCGGACGTGGGTGAACTGGTGGTGCGAGAAGATCGCGCCCGCCGCGAACAGCAGCACGCCCACGACCAAGTACGACGCCCGCTCGGTCGCCGTCCAGATCAGCACCAGGAACAGGGCGAAGAACAGCAGCGACGAGCCGAGGTCGCGCTCGGACACCATCACGATCAGCGACGCGCCCCACGCCAGCAGCACCGGGCCCAGGTGTTTGGGGTCGGGCATCGGGACCGGCCCGACGGCCCGCGTGATCGTCAGCAGCTCGCGCTTCTCGACCAGGTAGCCGGCGAAGAAGACGGCGAGCGCGATCTTGGCGAACTCACCGGGCTGGAAGTTGATCGGCCCGAGCGAGACCCAGATGCGGCTGCCGTTGATCGTGCGGCCCAGGCCGGGCAGCAGCGGCAACAGCAGCAGCGCGAGGCCCGCCAGGCCGGCCGTGTAGCGGATGCGCTCGAGCACCCGCAGGTCCTGCACGACGACCAGCGTCCCGATGAACGCGGCCACGCCGACGCCGAGCCACATCGCCTGCAGGCCCGCCAGGCCCGCGGCCCCGTTGGGGTTGGCCTCGTCGATGCGGACGATGAACACGTAGCCCAGGCCGCTCAGCAGTGTGGCCAGCGGCAGCAACATGCCGTCGGCGCGGGGGGCGAGCCGCCGCATGCCCACGTGGGCGACGACCTGCAGCCCGATCACCACGCCGAGGAACGGCACGATGTTGGACGGGATCTCGCTGTCCTCGGCGAGGCTTGCCAGCACGTAGGCCCCGACCGTGACGAGCGTGGACAGGACGAGCAGCCCCAACTCGGTGTTGCGACGAACCGCGCCGATCATCGGGTCACCGGGTGGTGGTCGTCGTCAGGCCGCCCGGCCGGGTCGTGGTCGTGGTGCGGGACCGGGTCGTCGTCGTGGTCGTCGTCGGGGACAGCCGGTCGGCCCGCTCGGTGAGCCGCTCGACGTACTGCTCGGCGTCGCTGCGCGAGCCGACCTCGTGGCCCTCGGCCACGTCGTCGACCGTGTCGGCCGGCACCCGGTCGCGCACGAGGTCGGTCGTGTCGACCAGCTTGGGGTCGATCCACAGCACCCCGCCGGGCCGGCCCTTGTAGATGGCCACGTGGTCACCTTCGAAGCCCACGTAGTAGGTCGACTGGCCGTACCACTGGATCGTCGCGAACGCGCCACCCAGCAGCGCGAGCAACAGCACGACGAACAGCACGACCCGCCAGGTGACCCGGCGGTTCTTGACCCCGGCACGGTGGCGGGGCCCGCCCTCGGCGCTTCGTGCGTGGCGGGGGCGCCGGCGCCCCGCATCGAGCCGGTCCTCCGCCTCCTCGTCGTCGAGGTCGTCCGCGTAGGTGGCGGCGTCTCGCTCGCGCTCGCCGGCGTGGGTACCTGGGTGCGTGCTCGGGTGGGTGGCGGTCGTGGTGGCCGGGTCGGCGGCCAGGGCCGAGGACGCCATCGCGCTGCGGGCCGCGTCGTCGACCACGTCGACCACGACGACGGTCACGTTGTCGCGGCCACCGCCCTCGTTGGCCAGGCGGACAAGCTCGTTGGCGGCGTCGTGCGGATCGGCCCGGCGGCGCAGGACCGCGGCGATGCCCGACTCGGGCACCTCGTTGAACAGGCCGTCGGAGCACAGCACGTAGCGGTCGCCGTTGTGGGGCACGACCGCCAGCACGTCGACCGGCACGTCGTCGTAGACGCCCAGCACCCGGGTGAGGATGTTCCGCTGGGGGTGCACCGCCGCCTCCTCGGGCGACAAGCTGCCCTCGCGCACGAGGTCGGCGACCAGGCTGTGGTCGTTGGTGAGCTGCTCGAAGTCGGCCCCCGACAGGCGGTAGGCGCGGGAGTCGCCGACGTTGGCGATCGCCAGCACCTCGCCCCCCTCGCCGTCGTCGACCAGGGCCAGGGCCACGATCGTCGTGCCCATGCCGGTGAGGTC